>JABMML010000261.1 GCA_013205585.1 Chitinophagaceae bacterium
ATGTAAAGGGAAGCAATGCTGCACCCATTTACCAATGGCTTACACAGAAGTCTAAAAATGGAATTTTAGATGCTAGCATTTCCTGGAATTTTAATAAGTTTTTAATTGATGAGAATGGTAAAATGATGGCTTATTTCCCAAGCAACGTCAAGCCAGATAGCGAGTCAATTTTGTCTTATTTAAAATAATTGTACCACCCTGTTTTTTAGCCGGCTTTTATAAACTATCCGTTATCTTCGTTGCATGTTATTTAGCGAAGTCATAGGACAGGAGGCATTAAAAAAGCAATTAGTTCACTTAGTAGAACAAAAAAGACTAAGCCATGCTTTATTATTTGCAGGCCCAGAAGGCGCAGGGACACTGCCTTTAGCCATTGCCTTTGCTCAATATATTGTTAGTCTTCCTGCTACCAATGAAAATGCGGCAGCTGATTTATTTGGATCCACTACTACAGCAGTTCAAACAGATACTTTCTACACACCCAATCAAATTGAAAATTTACCCGCTTATCATAGAGCCAGTAAATTAATGCATCCCGATTTGCATTTTTCATTCCCCTCCATTACAGAAAAGCCAGGACAAAAAAATTTAAGTGCCAATTATATTGAAGAGTGGAGAGAGTTTGTCATGGGCTATCCTTATGGTAATGTTTTTGATTGGTTACAATTTATTAAAGCCGAAAACAAGCAGGGTAATATTAGCGCCGATGAGTGTGCAGAAGTGATAAAAAAATTATCTTTTAAAAGTTTTGAAAGTGCTTATAAAGTAATTGTGATGTGGATGCCTGAATACTTAGGCAAGGAAGGGAATAAACTTTTAAAATTAATTGAAGAACCCCCTGACAATACCATTATAATTTTAGTAGCCGCCAGTGAAGAAAATATTTTACCTACCATTTTAAGTAGATGTCAATTTATTAAAGTGCCTCGATTAACTAGTGGAGAAATTGAAGCTGCTTTAATTAGCAAGGGACAAATTGAAAAAGAAAAAGCAGCACAGATTGCTTCCATGTCGGATGGTAATTATAGAGAAGCCCTTCATTTATTACAACATAGCGATGCCGACTACCTTAGTCAAATAAGAGAATGGTTAAATGCCATTTTGAAAAATGGGCCAGTGGCACAAGTGAAATGGGTAGACGAGACCAGTAAAATGGGTAGGGAGCCACAGAAGCAGTTTTTGAAGTATTTTAACCATTTATTGGAGCAAAGTATTCGTTTAAAAATACTGGGCACCGACCTGCCTTTAGACCCTGATTTAAAGGATTTCGCCTTAAGAATCAATAAGATAGCTAGTGTAGGCCAAATGGAGGCCATTATTCAAGAAATTGACAAAGCCACCTATTATATAGAGAGAAATGCCAACCCAAAAATGCTATTTATGGCCTTGGGTATCAAGTTCTATCATATCATTCAGAACAAAACCTTAATTTTGTCAGAAGCCTAGCAAGAAATCGATAGAATTGTAGAAAAGAAGAGAGGCACGGTATTTTTATTCATTAACAGTAGAACTTACATAATATGGGATGTGGATCTTGTGGAACAGGAACACCAAATGGGTGTAAAAGTAATGGAGGCTGTAGTACAGGAGGTTGTAATAGACTGAATGTCCATGATTGGTTACGCGATTTACCTATCGACGATGCCGCTACACAATGCAAAGTTGTAGAGGTTAGCTTCAAACAAGGCAGTAGAAAAGAATTCTTTAGAAACACCAGTTTACAACATTTTGAAAAAGGCGACTACGTTACCGTAGAAGGCGTCAATGGTTTTGACCTAGGGGAAATTGCCTTGACTGGTGAATTAGTGCGTATACAATTAAAGAAAAGAGGGACCGATGAATTTAGTCCTGAAATGAAAAAGATTTTAAGACCTAGTAACGAAAGAGATTTAGAAACTTACCATATTAGCAAAAGTAGAGAAGCCGCTATGTTGTCTCGAAGTCGTGCCGCTGCCAGAGACCTTCGATTGGAAATGAAATTAAGTGAAGTGGAATTGCAGGCCGATGGTAAAAAAGGTACTTTCTTTTATACAGCCGATGATAGAATTGACTTTAGAGAATTAATTAGAACTTTTGCCGGAGAGTTTAAAGTAAAAGTTGAAATGCGTCAAATTGGTATTAGACAAGAAGCCGCTAAAGTAGGTGGTATTGGAAGTTGTGGAAGAGAACTTTGTTGCAGTACTTGGTTACACGATTTCAAAAGCGTGAACACGACTGCTGCGCGTTATCAAAATTTATCTATCAACCAAACAAAGTTGAGTGGTCAATGTGGTAGATTAAAATGTTGTTTGAATTTTGAATTAGATACTTATTTGGATGCCTTACAAGGTTTCCCCGATTATGCAGATACACTTCAAACAGTAATGGGTCAGGCTTTTTTAATTAAGAAAGATATTTTCAAAAATTTAATGTGGTATACCCTTCCTAATAATACCAAGCATTATCCTTTAACCATTGACCGTGTTATTGAAATTAATAAATTAAATAAACAAGGTATTGCTGTAGAAGAACTTGAAGCAGTAGAAATTACCGGTAAAAATAAAGAGGTAGAACCAGAATTTGTAGAATTAGTAGGTCAGATAAGTTTGAGAAGTTTAGAAAAGAATGATCGCAGAAGAAGAGATCAACAAAGAAACGATAACCGACCTAATAACGGACCAAATAATAGACCGAACAACGGACCAAGGCCAAACAACGGACCAAGACCAAGACCTAACAATGGACCAACAAATTCATCCGCAAATTAATTAAGCGTATAATTTTTCTAGTTCCTGATTTGTAAAATCCATCAAGTTTTTTACATAATGGGGTGAGAAATTAAATTCAATGCCTGCTGTTTTATATAATTCAGGTAAGGTTTTTGTTCCCCCTAAGCTTAAAGCGTTCATATAATTCTCTAAAGCCTGCGTTGGATTTTTTTGATACTGCATCCACATGCCAATAGCACCTAATTGTGCAATGCCATATTCAATATAATAAAAAGGTACTTCAAATAAATGCAGTTGTCTTTGCCATCCAATAGCTCTATACATATCTAAACCTGAATAATCAATGCTATCTGTAGAAAATTCTGCTACAATATTTTTCCATGAAGCAGTACGCTCTTCTATTGTATGCATAGGATTTTCATAAACCCAGTGTTGAAACTTATCAATAATAGCAATCCAAGGAAAAATCGTAATGGTTCTTTCTAACTGATGCTCCTTTGCTCTATTTAAATCTTCTTCGTTGTCAAAAAAGCTTTGCCAATGATTCATGGTAAATAATTCCATTGACATACTTGCTACTTCAGCCATTTCCATCGGATATTCTTTAAACGCACTTAATGAAAGTGGATGCGCTAAAAAAGAATGTATAGCATGGCCACCTTCATGCACCATCGTAGTCACATCACTCATTTGACCAGCTGCATTCATAAAAATAAATGGCGCCCCCGATTCTGCCAAGGGACAATTATATCCACCCGGCGCTTTTCCTTTTCTACTTTCTAAATCAAAATGTTTAAGCTCCTCCATCTTGCGTAAGCAGTCGGCAAAAAATGGATTCAATTTTTCAAAACAAGCCACCGATTTATTATATAAATCTTTGCCGTCTGTAAACGGCTTTAAAGGGGCTATGCCAGCTGGCTCTGCTTCTGTATCCCAAGGCTTTAAAGTAGCCAGTCCTAATTTCTTTTTTTTGCGTGCATAAATTTTACCTATCAGGGGAAGCACATGTAATTTAATGGCTTGATGAAATTGAAAACAATCTTCTTTAGCATAATCAAATCTTCCCAACTCTTGAAATTTATAATCTCTATAATTGGCAAAACCTGCATTGATGGCTACCTGATTTCTTTTTTGAATTAAGTTAGTAAATAAATCATGCATGCTGGTTTGATCTTGCAAACGACGCTCTTGAATTTTAAGATACACTTCTTCACGAATGGATCTATCTGGACTTTCTAAAAACTGAGCGGCTTGTTGCAATGTATATTCTTGCTCCTTAAATTGAATGGTCATTTTTCCTGCAATGGTTCCATATTGTTGTTGTAGTACACTTAACTCCGCTTGAATAGGAATATTTTCTTCTCTAAATAATTCGATACTTTTTTTAACCGAACGTAAATAAGTAAAATAAGCCGGCTGGTTAAGTTCGGATGTAAATGGACAGGCAATTAATTTTTTATTGAGCGCATCTGCATAAGGTTGCATTTTTGGCTGTATCTCCATGCAGAAAAAATTGAAAGACTCTTCCAAAGATTTATCGGTGGTATCACAGGTCATTTTAATTTGTCTCCAACAAGCATCCTCACTTATAAAAGCCTCTAGTTCACTTAGGTTTTGAAGCCATTTTTCAAGGGTGGCTACTGAATCTAAATCTTGGGCTAATAAGGTCTTAAAATAAGGCTCTAGGCCCTCCCAATTGGTTAAAACAGCATCGGTAGGTAGAAACTGATGGCCTAGTTTTTGAATGTCTGCTGTTCTTGTCATTATATGGTATTTTAAGTGGCAAATTTACTACTTTTACACACTTCAAAAGCGACTAAAATTGCCCGATACCATTCATTTACTGCCAGATCACATAGCCAATCAAATTGCGGCAGGTGAGGTTATACAAAGACCTGCCAGCGCGGTAAAGGAATTATTAGAAAATGCGGTAGATGCGGGTGCCACCGAAATTAAATTACTAGTCAACGATGCGGGCAAGGCCCTCATCCAAGTCATTGATAATGGAAAAGGAATGAATGCCACAGATGCAAATAATGCATTTGCCCGTCATGCCACTAGTAAAATAAGTACCATCGAGGATTTATTTCATATTAGAACCATGGGCTTTCGTGGAGAAGCCTTGGCTTCCATTGCAGCAGTGGCCCAAGTAAGTTTAAAAACCAGAAGAGCTGAAGATGAAATGGGTACCGCTGTTGAAATTGAAAACAGTAAAGTAACAGATACAAGTGCGATAGCTTGTCCCCTAGGCACAAGTGTAAGTATGAAAAATTTATTTTTCAATGTGCCTGCTAGAAGAAATTTTTTAAAAAGTAATAGCGCCGAGCTTAAACATATCATTGAAGAATTTACAAGAGTAGCCCTCGCCTTTCCTGAAATTTATTTTAGTTTGTCTAGCAATGGACAAGATGTATATCATTGGGAGGGTGGCCCTTTTAAACAAAGAGCCATTCAAGTTTTAGGCAATGCCTATCAAACGAAATTAGTAACAGTGGGTGAAAAAACCGACTACTTAACTATTACAGGCTTTGTAGGTAAACCCGATACTGCTAAAAAAACAAGAAGCGATCAGTACTTTTTTGTAAACCGCCGTTTTATTAGAAGTGCTTACTTGCATCATGCGGTTGCCAATGCCTTTGAAGGTTTAATTGCTAAAGAAAATTTTCCTAGTTATTTATTATATATTGATGTAGATCCCGCACAAGTAGATATCAACGTGCATCCTACCAAGCAAGAAATAAAATTTGAAGACGATAAAATAATTTACGCCTTTGTGCAAGCGGCTGTAAGACATGCCTTAGCACAATTTAGTGTAGCGCCGTCATTGGATTTTTCTTTGGATGCGAATATTCAACAATTAGATGCCATTCAAAAACCTTTTACCGACGAAAAGTATAATAATACCACTAAGCAGTCCTTGTATGAAGGCTTTAGCAAAAAAAATCAGGCGCATTTAATTTCAAGAACTGGGAATGCTGCTAAACAAGATTGGAAAAGTTTCTTTACAGACATTCCTTCTTCAAATAATCAAATGGATGCCGCTGGTGAATCCTATATCGTAAAGGCGTCTTCTATGGGATTATATAAAGAAGGGAACCCGCTACAAATTGAAGAAACAACAAGTCTGCTTCAATTACATCAAACTTATATACTAGCACCTTCGCACAGTGGGGTAATTATTATTCACCAACAATTAGCGCACGAGAGAGTATTGTACGAAAAATTCCAAAAGGCCAGTGCACAGCCTCATGCGACTCAAAAAAGTTTATTCCCAGTGGTATTAGAATTAAGCGTGAGTGATGCCATACTGCTAGAAGATATTATCGAGGACCTTGCCCTTATTGGATATGAAATTGAACCCTTTGGGCAAAATAGTTTTATTATACAAGGTATACCCGCCGATGTGATTTCAGGTAACGAGAAAAATGCGATTGAATTACTACTAGAACAGTTCAAACATTTTAGTGGTGATATTAAATTTAGTAAAAGAGAAAAATTGATTCGCTGCATGGCACGTCAAATGGCTATTAAAGCAGGTCAGGCGCTAAGTCATAAAGAAATGCATGCCCTGATAGAATCTTTGTCAGACTGCGATATTCCCACTATCACCGCTTCTGGAGCCCCTACCTATGTTGAATTAAAGGAGGATTATTTAGATGGTTTGTTTAGTAAATAGTTAGTTCAGCTTTATTTAGATAAAATTTATTTAATTCAACCTTTCCTAATTCGAGTTTACCTAGCTCAACTTTACCTAGTTTACCTTCATAATACTTGTTAAATAAGCTTCAACTGCTTTTCTTACTAGAGAACTGCTAGGGCTAATATGATTGGCCACAAGTACCGAAAACAATAAATGCGTTCCTTTATCGGTAATAATATAACCACTTAAAGCCACTTGATTCCCTAAAGTGCCCGTTTTGGCATATAACTCTCCAGGGATATTTTTATAATAAGCAGACAAACTGCCCTTGCCTCCTTGCGCGAAAATGCCTTTAATACGCGTTATGCTAAAATCGTTTTCCATTTTTTTCAATAAGGCCACATAATTTTCAGGCGTATTTAAATTAAATCTGCTAAGCCCGCTACCATCGGCCCACTGTGTGGGTTGAGGGAAAAAACTAAAATCTGATTTTAAAATAGTATCCACTATGGCATCATCATTAATTGTGCCTAAAACTTGTTCACTTGCCATTAAAAAAACTTGCTCTGCAAAAAAGTTATCACTTCGGTGCATCATAATTTTTAATAAACTATCGGTAGGAACTGTTTTGACAATATGCCCGTTATTTTGATGCCAGCCTTTTTGAATGGCAATAGGCAAAGCAGGATGTAATGTATCTTCTAATAATGCTTTTACTAAAGCGTAACTAGTATCGGTAATAAAAGGAATCTGTTGTAGAGTATCTTTAATAGCTCTACCCGTGGCAAAAAATTCATTGGATAATTTAGCTCTTGTCCACTGCGTATACTCTTTAGGCGCTGGCTTATTTTTTGTAAATAAACTAGGCTGAAAATTGACCCCGTTTTTTGATTTAGTTACAGTAAGCACGTTGCCATAAATATTTAATCTATTTCTTTCTGGTTGGTAGTTTTCGGGGTAATCATCCCAGGACCAACCTTTTCCATACATCGCAAAGGCATCTGGCTTATCAGGGAAACATAGCACCACTTGCTTTTTTGTTTGGCGAATTAAATCGGCAATAGGTTGGTAAGTAAAATCGGGATGCAAAAAACTAGGATCGCCCAAGGGCAATAAAAAAATACTGTCTTTGTTTTCTGCCATTTTCCAACCAGGTATAGAATCGCCTAAAAAGCGCATACCTAAATATGTAGAAAGAATTTTAGTATTACTTGCAGGGGTATAGTATAAATCACTTAGGTGCTTGTCTACCCATTTTTCTTTAGAAGCATTATAAACTGCTACCCCTACATGGGCTCCTTTTAAAGCAGGGTCTGCTAATAAAGTTTTCTGTGCCTGACGTACAGAACAAGCAGCAGTTGATAACAATAAAAAAAATGTAAATAGGGTAGGAAAATTTATTCCCTTTCTAATGCTCTTAGCCATCTTTCTGGAATTTCGTTATTGGAAGCTACTAAATAATCTTTGTAACTACAAGGTGCCCATTGATTATTATGTGTTTGCATCCACCATCTTCCAGTGGTCTTACTTTGTAAAAAATTAGTTTCTATATCTGAAAAAGCAATATGAAATTCTTTAAATCTTTCTGCATCCGACAAGGGCGATTCTTTTTTTCCTTTCTGAATACCATCTATTATATACCAAATCATTTGTGCCATTTGAATAGCCGTCAATCCATTATTATCTAATTCGGCCTGATAGCCAAAGAGCCCGATGGTACTGGTTTTCCAACTCATGCCCGCATACTGCATTAAAATACAGGCCTCTTCTCCATTAAAACCATTAGGCGTAATTAAATTAGCTGGGGCTTGTGCATTTTGAATGGCGCTTATATCGAAGCTCATCATATGACTATCTCTAATAGCGGGCTCCATTTCTTCAATGTCTTCTCTTACTTTACCTAAACGATAACAATCAAATCTTAATTTATCGATGGTCTCTAACATATGCGGATGCATAAAATAACTTTGGAATCCGATATGTGCATAGTGATTTAAATGATTCGGAAGCCCAGTAAAAAGTTCTTCTAAAAAATGGTCGGCTGGAAGCCTGGCCTCAAGGTCTAAGTCAATCTTTGCATCCACCACCACTGCGTTAACTAATGTGGGTATAGAAGTATACGCATGGTATTGCGCTAAACTAAGATCATGAGATCCTCCCATAATAACCACTTTCTTATTTTGAAGTAATAGTTCTGAAATAACCGTTCTAAGGGCTGCATAACTATCTTGAATAGACTGGCCCAATTTTACATTCCCTAAATCAACAATTGATACCTGGGTATGCCAATAATAAAGAGAATATAAGGCCCCTCTTACTGCATTGGCAGCCTCATGCCCGTTTAATGCATAGCCTCCTCCTCTACATTCCCCTGCTCCAATAAGGACCATGTCTGCCTGGCTAATATCGGGAAGGCTACCTTCATTGGCCTTAATATGCTTACCCAATTGGGTGTCGCGATAGCCTTCATCCTTAGAAAGAAGGTCTTTATTAATAGGTTCTAAATAATCTAAAACAGAGGTCAATGACATACGTGAATGTTAACTACTCATATAAACGCGAAAAGCAGTAAAAGATTGCATTCAAACGCAACTAATCTAGGAATTTATAGCCCACGCCTCTTATGGAAATGAAATGAACCGGCGATTTGGGATCTTGCTCGAAATATTTACGAAAGTTTAAAATAAAATTATCAATAGTTCTAGTAGTGGGAAAAACTTTATATCCCCAGACCGACTGTAAAATGCGCTCTCTAGTAACCACTGTATTTTTATTTTCTATTAATAGCTGAAGCAGCATCGATTCCTTTTTAGTCAAAGTTATTTTCTCCCCTTTATTATTAAGGGCTTCTTGTAATTTGAAATTGAGTGTATGCCCTGCAAAACTATATTCATCTACTACCAATGATTGTTTAGCCGTATTTGTTTTTTGAATTAATTTAGAAACGCGTAACAATAATTCCTCTAAATTAAAAGGCTTGGTTAAATAATCATCTGCTCCCAATTTTAAACCCTGTACTCTATTGGCACTTGTATTTTTAGCACTTAAAATTAAAATGGGCGTTTCTATATTATGAAGCCTCACCGTTTCTGTAATAGCAAAACCATCTAAACTAGGAAGCATAATGTCTAAAATAATTAAATCAAAATGTGCCGATTGTATTTGCTTTAAAGCATGGGCGCCATCATAAGAAGAGCTTACACTATAACCCTCTATCTCTAAATTAAGTTTTAAAGTATCGTGTAAATTTTCTTCATCTTCAACTATTAAAATTTCAAATTTTGTCATATGCTTAAATAAAAAAAGTAGCGGTGAATATACTTCCAGTGGGTGTATTGGTAGTTAATTGAATAGTCGCATTATGAAATCCAGCAATTTTTTTACAAAGGTAAAGGCCTAATCCACTACCCTTAGTTGTTCTTGTGCTTTCAGCTCCTACACGAAAAAATTTTTCAAACACTTTATTTTTATCAGCAACTGCAATACCAGGTCCTTGGTCCTTGACAATAAGCTGAACAGTATTTTGATGAGATTGCAAATGAATATAAATAGGCTCCGTGATGGGCGCATACTTATGGGCATTATCGATTAAGTTATTAACTAATAATTGCAACAATAAAGGTTCTCCTTGTATATTCATAGCATCTTCAACCTTGGTATTACAAATTCTAGAAGGGTACCTTTCTTGAAAAGATTTAGTAGTTTGTCTCACCAATTCAGATAAATTCACTAATTGTTTATTCGCCTCGTAATTACCCATATCTAATTGAGCCGTCAATAAAATATTAGTACTTAAGCTATCTAATCTTTTTGTTTCTTTTAAAGTAGCTTCTAATAATTTTACTTGTTGTGGCGTGTCTAATTCTCTTTTTAAAAGGGTCTCTATATTTAAATGCGAAATAGCAATGGGTGTTTTTAATTCATGGGTAACGGCCATCATAAAATTTTGCTGCTGGTCGGCATAACGCAATTGTTTCATCAAGGAACGATACACATAAATAGCCCCTAATAAAAATAAGAGTAAAATGGTTAGGCCTTCTCCAATAAATTGTTTTGTCTTTCTTAGTTGAAAATCTTGAATGGCGTTAGTCTTCGCTTTTAAGGACGGGTCGTTTATTTGTATAGATTGAAATTTAATAGCCGCAATTTCATTATTTTGTTTTTCCAAAGATACATACCACCAAATAAAGGCCGCAATCATGTAAGTTAGAAAGACCCAATAAATAAGACTTACTAATTTTAAATTATTTACTTTTATGCCTTTCCAATTCATAGTTTTACTTTTTCTACTCTAATGCCTGTAGATAATATATTATCTAGGGGGTCTTCGCGCATGGTATGTTGAACACTTATTTCATTGATACCCCTATTAAATTGCACGGGAGCTGCAGTTAACGGAATTCTTTGGTCATAAATATCATCCATACCCGATCCTAGCCAACCTCTTGCGTCATCTGCTAAATTTAAATTAGCAACTTTTTTTGTTATAATATTAGTGGGGCTTTTCATACTAATATCTAACCAAATATTTTTATAATGATAAGCATTGTGATGTCTAATGACGAAAAATATTTTATAGCTAGCAGCTGTATCGGTAACCATAAACTGATACTTTGTTGCTTGCTTAGAAGGCCAGTTATGATTAGGATAAATAGTACTTTGTTCAAAAAGTTGTTTAGTCTCGCATGCTGACAAAACAAAAAATATACTTAGTAAAATAAAAGCTATTTTATTTTTCAATAAACCCATTTTATAAAACGTTTAATATTTGTTCTTTTGCTTTTTCTAATTCATCCTTCATCAAAATCACAGACTTTTGAATTTTCATATCATTGGCTTTAGAGCCAGTGGTGTTTATCTCTCTGCCCATTTCTTGTAAAATAAAAGAAAGTTTTTTACCCTTAGAAGCCTCTGCTTCTTTTAAAACTGTTTTAAAGTAAGTGCAATGATTATTCAACCTCACTTTTTCTTCAGAAATATCTATTTTTTCAATATAATAAATGAGCTCTTGCTCTAATCTGTTATTATCATATTTATCTGGGCCTACATGCTGTTCCAATAATTTAACTAAGCCTTCTTTTATTTTTACTCTTCTATTGGGTTCAAACTTTTCAATATTTGCTTGATGCGCTTCAATAGCTGCTACACGCTCTAATAAATCTTTTTCAACTGACTTACCTTCCTCTAAACGGTGTTGCATTAAAGCTTTGATGGCTTCTTGTAATAAATCTTGAATTTGTTTCCACTCTTCTTCAGTTAAGACTTCGCTACTTGAAGAAACTACATCGGGCATTTTCAATAAAGTACTTAAAATATTTTCTTTAGGTATGCCCAACTCATCGGCTAGTTCCACTATGGGTTGGTAATAGGATTTGGCTAACTCTTTATTAACTGTTACAGGTTTAGAAATGCCATTGGACTTAATGGTTATAGTAGATTCTACACTTCCTCTTAATAAAACTTCATTTAATTTATTTCTAATTTCCACTTCATAAGGCTTTAACATGAAGGGAATATTCAAACGCAAATCAAATTGTTTGCCGTTAAGCGATTTCACTTCCACTAAAATGGTCTTGTCTTTAAAAGTAGCTTCGGCACGACCATATCCCGTCATTGAATATAACATAATAATACCTGTTTAAATAGTGGATAAAGGTATTAAATTATAGGCAAGCAATCGCATTTCTCTCTAAAAGTACCCGATGAGCGGCATCGTCCAAACCCTCGTTAGATGTAACATTATCACCTAATAAAGAGTATTTCTCAGCAAACTGAGCCAAATCGCTCTTGATAAGTAAAACCTTGAGTACGTTTTTGTCAAAACCAAATATCACAGAATCAACCGTTAAGGCTACTGTAGGATAAGATTCCACCAAGGAGACCGCCTCCTTGGTATGGGCAACTGTGGCTATAGAGACAGATTTATCGTGTTCAAGCATAAGTAGAAGAAGAAATAAAAATTTCTTATCCCAAAATACGAAATAAAAGAATAAAACTATTTGTATTTTAGCAGACATTTTACAGCATGTACAATACCTCCCAAATACAAAGTTTTCAGTCCCTTACCGCAACCTACCTTGCGCAGCCCCATACCATCGAATTAACCCCCTTAAGAAATTTACTAAAATTTCATGAGTACCAATATTATGTTGCCAGCGAGCCCTTCATTAGTGATTTTGAATATGACCAATTATATCAGCAATTAATTACGATTGAATCGGCCAATGAATCCTTAATTTCAAAAGACTCCCCTAGTCAAAGAGTAGGTAATAGTTTAAATAATTCTTTTGAGACAGTGGCACATTTAGTCCCCATGTTAAGTTTGGAAAATAGTTATAATGCAGAAGACTTAATTGACTTTGATCGTAAAGCGAAAGAAGGAGCCGGCCTTAATGAAATTACTTATTGTGTGGAACCCAAATTTGATGGTGCCAGTATTTCACTACTTTACGAAAACGATTTATTAGTGCGTGCCTGTACAAGAGGAGATGGCGTGGCAGGAGAAGATATTACTAGTAATATAAAACAAATCAGATCCATTCCTTTAAGTATTCCTTTACTTGAAAATGGAATTCAACAAATGGAAATTAGAGGTGAAGTGATTATGAGTAAAAAATCTTTTTCCGATTTTAATGAAAAATTAAAAGAAAAACAAATTGCCACCTTGGCTAATCCACGCAATGCTGCTGCAGGTAGTTTAAGAATGAAGGACCCAAAGGAAGTAGCGGCTAGAAATTTAGATGCCTTCATTTATCATATCAGTTATTTTTTACCTGCCCCTAAAACAAAACTAAGCCCCTTATTAAGTAGTCACAGTGGTTCTCTAGAATTACTTTGGAATATGGGTTTCAGGTCGCCGCAAAAAGAAAGAAAAATAATTAAAGGAGTGGAAAAAGTAATAGTATTTTGTAGCGAGTTTGAAGCGCAGCGTGATTCGCTTCCTTATGAAATTGATGGGCTTGTTATTAAAGTAAACGATTTTGCTTTACAAGAAAAATTGGGTATGACTTCTCACCATCCAAGGTGGGCCATTGCTTATAAGTTTAAAGCAAGACAGGCCACCACCATCTTAGAATCGGTAGAATTTCAAGTGGGACGCACTGGTGCCGTTACGCCTGTGGCTAAATTAAAAGCGGTGGCATTAGGGGGTGTAACAGTATCTAGTATTTCGATGCACAATCAAGAATACATTAAAGAAAAAGATTTAAGACTAGGCGATACGGTTATTATTGAAAGGGCTGGTGATGTCATTCCACAAATTGTACAATCCATTATAAAATTAAGAACGGGTAAAGAAAAAATTATTCAATTTCCTTCGAAGTGTCCTGTATGTAACGCTTTATTAGAAAAAGAAGAAGCAGAAGCTGTTTGGAGATGCAATAGCCCTTTATGCACTGCCCAAATAATTGAACGCATTATACATTTTGTGAGTAAAGATGCAATGGATATTAAAAGTTTCGGAGAAGCCAACATTAGAAAGTTTTATGAAATAGGCTTACTCACGAATATTCCATCACTCTACCAACTTGACTTTAGTAAAATAACGGGCTTAGAAGGATTTGGTAAAAAAAGTATTGATAATTTGAATGCTGCTATTGAAATTTCAAAAACCCAACCTTTATACCGGTTAATTTATGCCTTAGGCATTCGTTTTGTAGGAGAAACCACTGCTAAAACTATTGCAAGTCATATTCAACATATATTAGATTTAAAAGATTTCACAGAAGAACAATTACAAAGCTTCGACGATGTAGGTATTAAAGTAGCCACCAGCATTTACCAATTTTTCCATGAGCCTAAAAATATTGAACTCATTCAAAGTTTAGAAAGCCTTGGACTAAATATGATTCAAACCAATGATACTGCAGTGGATGGTAATTTAGCAGGGCTTAACTTTTTATTTACAGGCACCCTCACTGAATTAAAACGCGCCGATGCTGAATTCATGGTAGAATCAAGAGGTGGCCATATACTAGGTGGCGTAAGTAGTAAATTAAATTACTTAGTAGTTGGTGAAGACGCAGGTAGTAAATTAGAAAAAGCTAAAAAAATTGCTAGCATCAAAATTATAAGCGAAGCTGATTTTGTGGAGCTAATAAAAAATTAAATAAATTATTTTTTATTAGTTTTTTCCTCTTATGATTTTTTCAATGACCCCCATAAACGGGGTCATTGGTTTAATAAATAGTAATTCGAAATCCTAATTATAAGTTATCTCATTCATCAGACGCTCGTCCGCGTCTTCTTGCTCAAAGTTCACTCAAAATTGAATTTCTTTATTACTATTTATTAAGGGGTCTTAATTATCATTTCAAAAGATTAAAAGTCAAATACAATTTTGATTCTGAACTTTGAGTCATAGCTTAAAAAATATATAAATTCGAACGTTAAAAAAGTCTGCATGTTTGAGCACGCAGTGCGAGTTCAGACTTTTAGTTCGTATTTATATATTTTAGCGTAATGACGAGAGTGAAGAATAAAAAGTATTGGACTTTTAATATTTAAAAGTATTGGACTTTTAATATTTAAAAGTATTTAACTTTTAATTTTAAAAAGTATTTGACTTTTTTTACTTAGTAGAAACTAAATAATTCCTTTCGAAGCTAAGTATTCAGCAATTTGAATGGCATTGGTAGCAGCGCCCTTACGAAGGTTATCACTTACAATCCACATGTTCAAAGTTTTCGCTTGGGTTTCATCTCTTCTTAAACGGCCAACAAATACATCATCTTTTTCATGGGCCCATAAAGGCATTGGATAAAATTGATCTTCATCATTTTGTTGCACAATCACACCAGGTGCAGCCGCAAGTATGCCTATTAGTTCTTTTAAATCGAATTCATTTTCAAATTCTACATTCACACTTTCACTATGACCACCCATTACTGGAATACGAACGGTGGTAGCAGTTACTTTAATCGTATCGTCTTGCATAATTTTGCAAGTTTCTTTAACCATTTTCATTTCTTCTTTGGTATAACCATTCTCTAGAAAAACATCAATTTGAGGAATGGCATTTAAGTCAATAGTATATTTATAGGCCATGTCATCGGCTCCTACTTTTACGCCTTTTCTTTCTTCCATTAATTGGTCAACCGCTTTTTTACCCGTACCTGTTACACTTTGATAAGTACTTACCACCACTCTTTTAATTTTATATCTTGCATGCAGTGGTTGCAATGCCACTACCATTTGAATAGTAGAACAATTAGGGTTCGCAATAATTAAATCATCTGCGGTTAATACAGAGGCGTTCACTTCTGGTACGACTAATTTTTTACTAGGGTCCATTCTCCAAGCAGAAGAGTTATCAATGACACGAATGCCTGCAGCTGCAAATTGAGGCGCCCACTCTAAGGAGGTGCTTCCTCCCGCTGAAAATAAAGCCACCGCAGGTTTTGCCGCAATACCTTCTTCCATAGTCACTACTTTATAAGCCTTGCCTTTATATATTACTTCCTTACCCTTTGAGCGCGCCGATGCCACAGGAATTAATTCAGTTATAGGAAAATTTCTTTCCGCTAATACTTCTAACATTTTGGTGCCTACTAAACCCGTAGCACCTACTACTGCAACTTTCATAATTTATACTAATTCAATATCAAAATTCACGAGCTGTACGAAGGATTGTATGCGTTCTTTAATATCCTCATGGCTAATTTCAGTTAAACGCTGTGTTCCAAATTTCTCAACGCAGAAGCTAGCCAGTGCACTACCTACAATAATGGCCGACTTCATGTTATTGAAAGAATAGTCTTTTGTTTTTGCTAAATGTGCCACAAAGCCACCTGCAAAAGTATCTCCAGCTCCGGTTGGATCGAATACTTCTTCTAAAGGTAAAGCGGGTGCAAAGAACACTTCAGTTCCATGGAATAAAAGTGCACCATGTTCTCCCTTCTTAATAATTAAGTATTTAGGACCCATGGCCATAATTTTTTTCGCGGCCTTTACTAAACTATACTCACCACTTAATTGACGCGCTTCACTATCGTTCACCATTAATACATCTACTAAAGAAATAGTATGTAATAAATCGTCCATCATAATTTCCATCCAAAAATTCATGGTGTCCATTACAATTAACTTTGGACGCTTTTTCATTTGCTTAATTACACTACTTTGTACACCAGGCACTAAATTGCCTAACATTAAAATTTCACAATCCTGATAACTGTCTGGAACAACGGGTTCGAAATTTTCTAATACATTTAATTGAGTTTCTAATGTATCACGGGTATTCATATCTAAATGATATTTACCACTCCAGAAAAATGTTTTCTCGTCTTTTTTAATTTGAACACCTTCTAAGATTACCCCTCTTTTAGCTAAGGCATCTAACTCAGACTGAGGAAAGTCTCCACCCACTACTGAAATTTGTTTAACAGTGGTAAAGTTAGAGGCACACCAAGCTATATAGGTAGCGGCTCCGCCAATAATTCGATCGCTCTTACCAAAAGGGGTTTCGATGGCATCAAAGGCCATAGATCCAACAACTACTAATGACATGTTTATGATTTTAATTTTCAGCTGCGAAACTACGATTAATACGGTATAATCTTTATGTCCATCTCAAATTATACCTACTTAATTACTAAGTACTTGATAATCACAAAACTAACGAAAATGCTAGTTTATTTGAAAAAATAAAGGATTTTAAAGAATTAAATCTATAATTTCGTGCTAACAAATAATCAAATTTTTGGTCATGGCTAGAATTAAAACGGAAAAAAACGGGTCTAGAAAAGATGTCATTGTTAGTAAAGCAGCAACACTTTTTAGAGAGAAAGGATACAAAGCAGCAAGCATGCGTGACCTAGCCGAGGCGGTAGGGGTAGAAGCCGCAAGCTTATACAATCATATAAAATCGAAGAGTGAATTATTACATGAATTAGTTTTTAATGTAGCCAATAGATTTGTGTTAAAAATGGATGAGATAGAATCGGAGCCAATAAGTTCACTACAAAAAATGGAGAAATTATTACGCTTTCATATTAGCGAAATGATTCACCACTACGAAGAAGTATATGTAAGTGATAGAGAGTGGAAACATTTATCAGACCCCTATTTATCGAATTATCAGAATCAACGAAGAGTATACCGCAAAAGGATTGCAGCCATTATTGAAGAAGGAATTCGTAACAAAGAAATAAAAACAATTGACGCTCCTACTGTTGTATTAATATTTTTACATGCCGTAAGTGGTATTGAAAGCTGGCATAGATCTACTAAAAAAATAAATGCTGCTGAATTAGAACAAAATATGGTAGCTATTTTAATTGATGGACTAAAAGCGAATAAATAAAGATTTAATTTATCTTAAGTTAGTCGACTACTACAATTATAAAAACTTACTCGTTATAATAATCTAGCTATACACGCAAGATTTAGTTAACTTTGCCATTCATAATTACACAGTGTCAGAAAGAAACAATTTTATTGATTACATCCGCATATTTGCCCATAGTGGTCATGGAGGGGCAGGTTGTAAGCATTTTTTACGCAATAAATTAACTGCTAAAGGTGGGCCTGATGGAGGCGATGGTGGCCGTGGTGGTCATATTATCTTAAGAGGAAATGCGCAGTTATGGACCTTATTACACTTACGCTATTATAAGAATGTCATTGCAGAAGACGGTGAAAATGGATCAAAGAATAAATGCACCGGTAAGGATGGTAAGGATATTATTATTGAAGTGCCGCTAGGTACCATTGCTAGGGATGAATTAACGGGCAAGGTAGAAGGAGAAATTTTAAAAGACGGTCAAGAGATTATACTCATGAAAGGTGGGCGTGGTGGACTGGGCAATAGTAATTTTGCAACGCCTACGCAACAAGTTCCTGAATATGCACAACCAGGAGAAGATGGTTTTGAGGGTTGGAAGAATATTGAATTAAAAGTGTTGGCCGATGTGGGTTTAGTAGGTTTTCCGAACGCAGGAAAGTCGACACTGCTTTCTGTGATTACAGCAGCTAAACCAAAAATTGCGAATTATGCATTTACTACTTTAACGCCTCAATTAGGCATGGTTGAATATAGAAATAATTTATCTTTTTGTATTGCCGATTTACCAGGAATTATTGAAGGGGCTGCTGAAGGAAAAGGCCTAGGACACCGCTTCTTAAGGCATATTGAACGTAATGCTGTTTTATTATTTTTAATTCCGGCCGACTCAGATGATCATAAAAAAGAATTCGAAATTCTAAAACATGAATTAGAAAAATTCAATCCTGAATTATTACAAAAAGAATTTATCATTGCTATTTCAAAATCGGATTTACTCGATCAAGAATTAACCGATGCCATTGTAAAGGAACTTCCTAAAAAAATACCACATATTTTTATCTCTTCTGCTATACAAAAAAACTTAGTAGAATTAAAAGACGTTTTATGGAAGGCATTGAATAAGCCTATTTAAAGGTTATTTTACTTAATACTATGTCAATAAGAAATAGATTGAAATTATAAAAAAAGAGCCCCGATAAATCGGGACTCTTTTTTTTAAAATCATTAGAGGATTTTTATTGGCAATTTATTTTTCAGAAAAATTGGTAATAAAAATTAACATTAGAGGATTTTTATTAGCAATTAATTCTGCCCGGCCTTAGTGGCCTTGCTTCTATTATTCTCATCTAAAATAGATTTACGCATTCTTACCGATTTTGGTGTTACTTCAATACACTCATCAAACTGAATGTACTCCATACACTCTTCTAAAGTATACAATACCTTAGGGGTAATACGAACGCTATCATCACTACCGCTTGCACGGTGGTTAGTTAATTTTTTCATCTCCACGGCGTTAATATTTAAATCACCTGGCTTAATATGCTCGGCCAATACTTGACCTGCATAAATTTCCTCACCTGGTTCAATAAAGAAACGACCTCTGTCTTGTAATTTATCAATAGAGTATGCAGTGGTTAAACCAGCTGTCTTAGCTACGAGTACACCATTGCTTCTTCCAGGAATAGGCCCTTTCCAAGGCTTGTATTCATTGAAACGGTGTGCCATAACAGCTTCACCTGCAGTTTGTGTTAACATTTGAGAACGAAGTCCAATTAATCCTCTAGAAGGAATATCAAACTCTAAATGTTGCATGGTACCCTTCGATTCCATGATTAACATCTCGCCTTTCTTTTGAGTGACTAAGTCAATAACTTTACCACTGTAATCAGCGGGTACATCTACTACTAATATCTCAAATGGCTCATGTTTACGGCCATCTATTTCTTTTACTAATACCTGAGGATTTCCTACTGTTAATTCATATCCTTCACGACGCATGGTCTCTACTAGTACACCTAAGTGTAAGATACCGCGACCAAATACCAAGAAGCTATCCGCACTATCTGTTTCTTCTACACGCAATGCTAAATTCTTTTCCGTCTCTTTCATTAAACGATCACGAATATGTCGAGAAGTTACAAACTTACCTTCCTTACCAAAGAAAGGTGAATTGTTAATACTAAATGTCATACTCATCGTTGGTTCATCTACACTAATAACAGGTAATGCTTCCGGATTTTCTGGATCAGCAATGGTATCACCAATACTGAAATCATCTAATCCCACCACAGCACATAAGTCACCAGAAATTACTTCTGTTACTTTACGCTTACCCATTCCTTCAAATACGTATAATTCTTTTACTTTATTTTTCTTTAAACTTCCGTCTGCCTTTACCAGTACAATGTTTTGTCCTTCTTTGATAGTACCTCTTTCTACTTTACCAATAGCAATACGACCTAAGAAAGAAGAATAATCCAATGAAGTAATTTGCATTTGTGTATGTCCTTCTTTTACATCTGGACCAGGAACATATTTTAAAATACCATCCATTAAAGGGAAGATATCTTCACATTGAGTAAGGCTATCGTTAAACCAACCATTTTTACCACTACCATAAAAAGTAGGGAAATTTAATTGATCTTCTGTCGCATCTAAATTGAAAAATAATTCAAATACTGCGTCATGCACTTCATCTGGACGACAGTTTTCTTTATCTACTTTATTGATAATGACAATGGGCTTCAAATTTAATTGTAAAGCTTTTTGCAATACGAAACGAGTTTGAGGCATGGGCCCTTCAAAAGCATCTACTAATAAGCAAACGCCATCTGCCATTTTTAATACACGTTCTACTTCACCTCCAAAGTCAGAGTGACCTGGTGTGTCAATAACGTTAATTTTTACGTCCTTATAAGTTACTGAAGCGTTCTTACTTAAAATGGTAATTCCCCTCTCACGCTCAAGCTCATTGCTATCCATGATTAAGTCCCCAGTCTCCTGGTTATCTCTGAATACTTTTGTAGCGTGTAAGATTTTGTCTACCAAGGTGGTTTTACCGTGGTCAACGTGGGCGATAATAGCGATGTTTCTTATTTCCATGTACTGTTTTGAGGCTGCAAAGGTACAAGGTTTAAAGCTGCTAAAAAAACAAATGGGAAAAAATGGACTAATAAGATTTATACTCTAATATATATCTTATATTTATTTAATATATAACCCAATAGCCAGCAAACGAGCATATAGGAAAAAGCAAAGGCAAAGGAGGACCAGTAGGGTGCTAAATGAGCGAAACTATGGGTGTAAATCCACTGTAAAGAGGACTGATTGTCTATTTGTAACAAATTAAGGCAAATAAATAGAATCTCAGAAAATAGGTAGATGACCAGCGGATTCTTGCCAAAAACCTCAAAAAAGCTTGCAAACTGATGTTGATGATGTAGTTCAATTCTATAAATAATGGTGGCGAGAATAATCATATCTAAACCCACCGTTAGAAGCACAAAAGAGCTAGTCCATAATTTTTTATTAATGGGAAATTGGTAATTCCACATATAGGCTAAAAACATAAAGCCAGCACCCCACATTAATAAATGGGTAAGCCCTTCATAGGTTTTTCCTTTTTCTTGCACCAGGGTTCCCACTCTATAGCCAATTAATACATTCACAATAGAGGGTAGGGTACTCAACCAACC
>JABMML010000262.1 GCA_013205585.1 Chitinophagaceae bacterium
GCTTTATAAGCAGGCTTACCCGTACCATCTATTAATTGGACATTGGTAATTAATTGGGTGTTTTGATTAGCTGTATTTTTTTCTTGTGCAAATAATGTTTTTGTTATTGTTACTAGTAATAAAAAAGAAAAAACGCATAGAAATTTTGTTTTCATTTTGAATATTTTTTTAACTACTTTAATAATTCAACCAATATTTATATTATAAATGAATCAAACCATTATTGGTTTTTATTTACCAAAAACGAATATATATAGCAGCTACTAATCCAAGTATAATAATAATCATTGCTAAATTGGCGTTGGTCAATTTATATTTAGTGTTGTCTTCTATTAAATCGTTTTCATGTTTTTGACCAGCCTTATCCAATAAACTTACAAGTACAATGGTAATCATGGTAAAGGCAAATACTAATCCCATTTGAATTAAATAAGGAATTTCAAAACCACCGTGACCATTAGAATAAGCAGTATATAAAATAGTTTCACTACCTACCCAACCCACAATAAATTTATCAAATACAATTGAAAGTATTACTCCAACAATAATTCCTGTGATAGCCGCTTTTGAAGTTGCTTTTTTCCAAAAGAAGCCTAATAAGAAAACTGGGAAGATAGCAGGTGAAATATAACCTGTATATTTTTGAATAAATTCAAAGCCTCCTTTTCCTCCAATACCTAATGTATCGTTCCAGTTAATTATTATTGCAATGATTAAAGAGATAATAATTATAATGCGTCCTGTGTTTACAATTTTAGTATCAGAAGCTTCTCTATTAATATATTTTTTATAAATATCTAAAGAATAAATAGTGGATATGCTATTGGCTTTGCCTGCTAAAGAGGCTACAATAGCTGCTGTTAAAGCCGCCATGGACAAGCCTTTCAGCCCAACAGGTAAAAACCCTACAACAGAAGAATAGGCATTGTCCTGATTCAAACTACCACCACTTAACATTTCTTGTTGTAATTCTCCATTTTGATGAAGTACATAAGCAGCAATACCTGGAAGCACCACTAGTACAGGCATTAATAATTTTAAAAAGGCTGCAAAGAAAATTCCTGTTCTTGCCGTTTTTAAATCGGCGCCTAAGGCTCTTTGTGTAATGTATTGATTACACCCCCAATAATTTAAATTCGCTACCCACATACCGGCTGCCATCATAGCTAGTCCTGGTAAGCTTGAATAATCGTCAATTTGTTTTTGTGTAGCGCCTGCACCTGGTTTATCAAAAATCATATTAAAATGATCTGGCGCTGCTTTTAATAAATGATTAAATCCTGCAATGGCATTACTACCATAACCAAATTTTTCTCCCACTACCGTTAAGGCTATATAAGAAGTAATTAAGCCGCCAACCGTTAATACCAATACTTGTATTACATCGGTGTAGCCAATCACCTTCATGCCCCCTAAAGTAATAAACAAAGCAAATAGCGCAAGGCCTATCATAATTAAATGAAACTGCGTGCCGCCCGTTAAATTATTAATAGCAATAGCGCCTAAATATAAAATGGAAGTAAGGTTTACAAATATGTATAAGAACAACCAAAAAATAGCCATGATCATGGCCACTGTTTCATTATACCTTGTTTTTAAAAACTGTGGCATGGTGTAAATTCTGTTTTTCAAATACACCGGCATAAAAAATACACCCACCACTACTAAAGAAACTGCCGCTATCCACTCATAGGCAGAGATAGCTAAACCTAATCTAAACCCATTTCCACTCATGCCAATAAATTGTTCTGCTGAAATATTAGAGGCAATTAAACTTGCTCCAATAGCCCACCAAGTTAATTGACCTTCTGCTAAAAAGAAATCGGTGGAATTAGCTGTGGCCGATTGTTTGCGTTTATAGATCCAAAAGCCATAGCTAGCAATTATTAAAAAGTAAAGTATAAAAACAATGTAATCATAGCTTTGCAACGCCTTTGTCATAGTAATTGGTTTTGGTCTTAAAATTAGGGCATTAACTTTAAAAGGGCCCCTTTAAAACTACCCTTTTTTTCAATACTAAAGCGCTCCATTCTAGTGTAGGCCAAGTTTCATGCTGTTTATTGATAGGAATTACAAATAGCTTAATTATCCTTAATTTTATAGCACAAGCATATACACTATGAACCCAGCCTTTAGTAAATTCAGTCAATTAATTACCAACCCTATTTCCTTTGGATTTTTTTTATTTCAAAAATTACCAGCCGCTTTTTTTGCGGGTTTAAGAATACATTATTTTGATGACCGTAAATGTGTAGTGCGTATTCGCTACTCTTGGTTTAGTCAAAACCCTTTTCAATCTATTTATTTTGCAGTGGAAGCCATGGCTGCAGAAATGACCTGCGGTATGCTAGCCTTTGCTCAGGTTTACCAAAGAGTGCCTAAAATAAGTATGCTAGTAGTTAGTACGCAGGCCAACTTTATTAAAAAAGCAACGGGCACTATTTTATTTAGCTGTGAAGATGGCTTGGCTATTCAAGCAGCTATTCAAGAAACTATAGCTACCGGTGAAGGAAAAACAGTAATTTGTAAGACGGTGGGCACGAATGAGAAGGGCGAAGTGGTTGCCGAATTTAATTTTACATGGAGCTTTAAAGCAAAGAAATAATTCAAATTTTTAAAAACGATAGTATGAAAAAAATTAAAACAAATATGCTGGTATTCACAATTAGCAGTTTTCTTATAGTATTTATGAGCGGTTCTCTATTGGCACAAAACACAAACCCTCCAGGTTTAAAATATATTAAAGAGAGCGACTTAAAAAAAGATTTATACACCCTTGCAGATGCACATTTCAATGGTAGGTCGGCAGGTACATTAGATGAATTAAAAGCTTCTATGTGGCTTGTTGAAAAATATAGAAGTATTGGATTATTACCTGCAGGTGATGACGGAACCTATTTACAATTTTTTAATTTATGGCGCAATCATATTTCAGATAAGTCGGTGATAAAAATTAATAATAAAACTGCAAAGCTATGGAATGAAGTGGCTGTGGCACAAATGGCGAATGCTACCATAGTGGCGCCTATTGTGTATTTAGGCAACGCTGCAGACATAGATACTTTAAAATTAGATATTAAAAATAAAGTAGTGGCTATTGAAGCTTCTGCTCTAGGAATTAATACTAATATGTCACTTCCTACTTGGCGCTATAGCAGGAGTGTGCAAACCAAATATGCAATACCCCTTATTAGAAATGGTGCCACTGCTGTTATTATAATTGCAGATGAGATTGCAGAAAAAGCATGGGACGATGCAGCAGAAAATTTTAAAAGAGGTAATTATGATATTGATGGTGGCCCCAATGTAACGCTTACTACTACCGTTCCTATTTTATGGATGCACGCAAATGCAAAAGCAGAGTTGCAAAATAATACTGCTTTTATAAATGCTAATATTGTAGTTGATAAATACAGTTACCCTTCTGTAAATATTATTGGAAAAATAAATGGCACCGACCCAAAATTAAAAGAGGAGTACCTTTTATACAGTGGCCATCACGATGCACATGGTATTAGAAATGCACAAAATAATGATTCAACTTATTACGGCGCAGATGATAATGCAAGTGTAGATGTGGCTATGCTAGCCAGTGCAAGAGCCTTTATAAAAAACCCAGCGAAGCGTTCTATTTTATTTGTGATTCATGGTGCTGAAGAAAGAGGTTTACTAGGTTCGAGATATTATGTGCAGCATCCTACTGTGCCTATCAAAAATATTGTTACTGTATTAAATGGTGATATGATTGGTAGAAACCATATCGATAGCGCTGCCTTTTTGGGTATGCAATCGCCGCATAAAAATTCAACTGAATTAGTGAACCTTATTTTAGCTGCCAATAATGAAGGGCCTGAGTTTAAATTAGATACCACCTACGATAAAGTAACCCATATAGAAGGCTGGTATTTTAGAAGTGACCATTTACCTTATGCAAGACTAGGTATACCTTCTGTGATGTATACTACCTTATTACATGAAGATTATCACACCCCACTTGATAATGCAGAAAATATTAACTACCCTAAGCTTAAAAAAATGGCCGACTGGATGTACCGCAGTGGTTGGAAAGTAGCCAACTTAGCGAAGCGTCCAGCAACCGACGCTAATTTTAAATTAGAGCGCTAATTATTTTATATACTAAACTAGAACGCCCCTTAGTCTTATTGACTGCGGGGCGTTCGTATTGGAAGCACTAAGGGGGAAAGAAAATTTTATCTACTATTAATTTTTAAGTTTAAAATACTTTACTGCCATTTGACTGATAAGTATATCTAAATGTGTAATAACGTTGCTTAAATAATTTATCATTCACTGATGCAGTAGACGCTAAGGTTACACCACCTTTGTAATAATTTAAAATTTCAATTTTTGCATATTTACCATTTGCAGTTTTAATTACTAATACACGACCTGCAATTGGACTTACAAGTGTTGTCAACCCATCATAAGTATACCATGCTTTTCCGCTTCCGAGTGGAATTGCATAAGAAGCTGCACTGGCATTATCAGTTGCAAAACTTGAATCGGTTGAAATTGTTTTTAAATCATCAAATAATCCTTTATAAACAAATGCACCACCTAACCCAGGGCCACTAGTTCCGCTGTTCACTAAAATTTTAGTAGACGAGAAAGCGATATCCCATTTAGTAGAAGCTGCATCTGTTGATGCAATTAATTTGTTATCTACCAAACTGTAATAAGTAGTCGTACCTGCACTTTGAGGTCTTCCATCAGCACCTAATCCTGTTACAGTATCTGCTGCAAGATCATTCACTGTTCGGGTACTCACACTCACTGGAACAACTATTGTTTCTTCCTCTTTGCTACAAGCTACCAATGCAATACTCAATCCTAATCCCATCGCAATTTTTCTTAGATTCATTTTCATGTGTTATTGTTTTTTATTTGTTATTTTTTTATTTGTTTTTTTGTAACTGATATTTAATGCTGATGTAAAATGTTCTACCAGGTAAATTAGAGAGGTTTGCGGCGTCGATATAATTGGAAATATTATCTATACCTGCTTGAAGACTTATCCCACTTTTGAATGATTTGCCAGCAGCACTGTTGATTGCAACATAGCCACTAGCAA
>JABMML010000263.1 GCA_013205585.1 Chitinophagaceae bacterium
ATAATGCTAGCGTCTTTGTATTTAGTAACAAATTCTTCTGCACCACTGAAGGCAACTTGGTTAATATACTTATCTACTTCTTCAGATGACATACCAATACCATTGTCCATAATGGTCAATATTTTTTCTTTAGCATCTAAAATTACATCTACTCTAAGGTTACCTATATCGCCTTTCACTTCGCCTTTTGAGCTTAATGTTTTTAATTTTTGGGAAGCATCTACAGCGTTACTTACTAACTCACGTAAAAATATTTCGTGGTCGCTGTAAAGGAACTTTTTAATAATGGGAAAGATATTCTCTGTCTGAACTCTTATTTGACCTTTTTGCATAGTGCTGTTGTTTAACACTATGTTAGCAAACAGGGTACCAAAGCCAAAATTCTGCCAAGCTGTCAAGCCTTTGGCCTATGATGGCTAGTTTTTGAGCCAGGCTGCGCCAGTACAGCGCTTTGACCTAAACAAAATGTCACTTGTATCTCTTAGCAATAACTGCTTTTCATAATTGTAAACAGAATAAATACCAACAATATCGCCATTATTTTTTGGCAAAGAAATACCAGCAAAATCGGCATAGCCACTTGTCCTAAGATAAATGGTTCCGCCTGTACAAAACTTTAGGCTTCGGCTAGCACCAATTTTATTTTTTTTATCGGCAAAGGTTGAATTAGTATCTGCTGCAGAAAATTCAACGTTGGATATTTTAATAAGTCTCCCTTGCAAGCTATCCGCTAAATTTTTAAAAGAGACTAGCATGGGAACTATATTGATATTTTCTTTAATTACTTTAATATATTTAGAAAATAATGGTACAGGAATTCCTGTTGTTAATAATTGCCCAGAACTAGTATCTACAGAAGCCACTAATTGTAGCATCCTTCTATAATCAGTTAAAAATAAATTTTGCAAACGTACTCTTATCGTCGTTCCAACTGGATAAGTTTGATACAATGAGCTTCCATCTAAATTTAAGAGTATGCCACCAGATGAATCTTGAATACTAATTGATTTATACAAATTATCGTGCTCATCATTTGCTACTATAGTGGCTTCTAAAGCCATTGATTTAGTAATGGGTTCAAAATTACCCATAGCATGAAGTTTTCTTAACGCTTTAATACTAATTAACGAATCAGTATCATTGCCGCTAACTGGCTGCGCATATGCAGTTTGCTTTAAACAAGCAGCTGAAAAGAATAATACGACTATAGCTATTGAAGAAATAAAAATAGTCAAAGAGGTTTTGATTTTCATAAAAAATTATTGAATTTGTAATTGAATACCAATGGCATAAGTAAGGCCTTGGTCGTATAAATATTTAAGTGGGTATTTGTTTGGATTTAAATTAATATAATCGAAACGAGATTGCTCGAAGACTAATACTGGAATAAGTGTACCTAGTAAATTTTTAAAACTAAAATTGCAATAAATAGGCAACTTCTGTTTACCATAGCTTAAATTAAAGGATTTAGACATAGACGCATTTAACACAAATTGACTAGGCAGATATTCAACATCATGTAAACTTTTATAAAGTTTTTGAGTAGTTATTGGATCGAGCATTAATGCAGAACGCCTATAATAATCATAGCTGATGGCTCTTTTTGCAGCATAAATTCCTGTTAGCGAAACGCGTGTCGAATAAGTAGGCTGCATTTGTATTGAAATAGCTTCGGTTATTTCAGGCCCTGCTGTCGCAGGTAGGTTTTTTAGTCTCAATAAACCAGACTCCACTTTATACATATCATTGGCTAATAAAATCTCATACAAAGGGTTATTCGAAATATAATACTGCCCTATATTAAAGGACATTTCAAGTTGAAAAAAATTAAAGAGTAAGGTCTCCAAAGAAGACTCAACCCCTTGGTAAATACTTTCCTTTTGCCCTATAACACCGTAAACAAAAGAACCATACCTATCGTGATAAAAAAATCTTTTTTCAGCCTCGTTTTTTACTTTTTGAAAATAAGCGCTCAGCATTATTTTAGTATCAACTCCTCTGAAATAAAAACTAAAATCAATGCCGTTTTTTAAAAGTGGCAATAAAAAAGGTGTCTGAAAAGCATGTAAAGAAGGATCTAAAAATACAGCAGATGAGTTGGGTGCATACTGTTGATTATAAAAAATAGACCTTGCGTAGAATCGACCTGAAAATTTATATAAAACTTGCCCCTTGTACCCGACACTCGGAAAATAAAAAAGGGAAGAACGCCCTAATGAATTATTTATAAAAAGTCCATTTTGATTAAAACCATTTCTTTGAAACAAATCCATTGCATAATTCAGCCCAGTGGAGAATTCCCATCTTGGACTTGTATTTTTAATTTGCAGCCAACTCGAGGCCTGCATTGATTGTAACTCAAAATTGGGCCCCCATCTCTGGCCTTCTTTAATTTTCTGATCTGGACTCTGTATATTATTTTGAAAACTATTAACAAGCCCATCATCAATCACCCAGCCATTGTAATTATAATAATACTGTCCTCCTAATAAATTATCAACAACATTGAAATAATGAATTTTATCTTTAGCAATTTGAACTCCAGCATTTGTGCTCCAATAATTATTAATTTCCAGTTTATAAAGTGCTGAAGCCCACGCTAAAATTATACTAGCACTATTTTTATTGATGATATAAAAAGATCTTTTTGAAACGGAAGCCATATTTATTTTTTGAATTCGATCGAAATTAATTTGCAAGGCTTGCGGGTTTGACTCGAACCATTTAGTTAATTGACTTTGCGTACTACTATCC
>JABMML010000264.1 GCA_013205585.1 Chitinophagaceae bacterium
AACAGTTAAAGTAAAGGGCCAAGCCTCAGCTGTAGTGGCTGATGAACAAGGTAACTTCAAAATTAATGCTGCTGCAAACCAAACTTTGCAAGTAACTGCCACTGGTTTCGCTTCAACAGAAGTGAGAGCAACTGCAACTACCTTAAGCGTTATTTTGAATCGTCAAGCAGATGAACTAGAAGACGTAGTTGTTACCGCACAAGGTATCCGTAAGAAATCAAAAGAAATCGGGTATTCTTATGCTAAAGTTACAAGTGAAGAAATTACAGTAGGTCGCTCACCTCAGTTAACACAAGCCCTTGCGGGTAAGGTTTCTGGTTTGGCTGTCTATACTGTGAATAACAGCGTTGACCCTGCAGTGAAAGTGGTTTTACGTGGTTATCGTTCACTAACTGGAAACAACGAAGCCTTAGTAGTTATTGATGGTATGCAAACTACCGCAACTGCTTTAGCCCTTATCAATCCTATTGATGTTGAAAACGTGTCTGTCCTTAAGGGTGGTCAAGCGGCAACATTGTATGGTTCTGCGGGTGTAAACGGTGCTTTAGTAATTACCACTAAACAAGGTGCTAAAGGAAAATTAAAAGTTGCTTACTCAAATACGACCAACATAGAACAAGTAAGTTTCTTACCTGCCTTTCAAAATAAATATGGTTCTGGTTCTCAGTACTATCCTCTTTCATTTGGCCAAGCTGGTTATGATCCTAGTGCCTTAAACCGTGCGAAGCAAAACTGGCGTCCTTATGAAAACCAACAATATGGTGATGCTTATGATGGAAGTAGACGTATTGCGGGTCGTATGTTAGAAGATGGATCTGCTCTAATCATTCCTTATGCAGATGTTCCAAATGTTCGTCTGAATAGCTTCGATATGGGTATCTCTCAAAATCACCAAGCTAGTTTCCAAGGTGGTGATGAAACATCTAGTTTTTATATGTCAGTAGAGAATAATAAAATCAATGGTATTATTCCTGGCGATTTAAGTGATAGAACAGGTGTTCGTGTAAAATCAACTAAGGAGTATGGTAAATTATCTACCAGCTTCAATGCTGCATTAACACAAGCCTATTTTGACAGAACCAATTCAGATTTCCAAAATGATGTTATCAACACTGCTTCTTGGGTAGATTTAACTACGATGAGAAACTGGAGAACAAATCCTTTTGCGAATCCGAATGGTTACTATAATGACTATTATAATAACCCTTATTTTAACAAAGACATTAGACGTGCAAGATATAAAGATGCCAACATCTCTGGAAACTTCGATATCACTTATCGTGCGCTTCCTTGGTTGCAACTTTATAACAGATTAGGTATTATGAATAACTCTCGTACTGGTAAAAACACTACTGAGAAGTTTAACTATACCGACTGGGCTAAGTATGATGCAGATATTCCTGCACCATGGCAGAGTTATGATGACTATCCTGGTATCTACCGTGCTATCGGTGATATCTTAGGCGCTGTATCTGACTACTCATCTACTGAAAATGTCGTAAACAATGAATTCCAAGCGCGTATTCAAAAAGATATCGCTAATGTTCAAAACAAATTGACTTTGGGTTATAGTATCTACCAACGCTATACAAAATCAATCAACGTTTCTTCAAGTTCAATTGTAGTACCTGATGTTTACAACGTATCTAACAGACAAGGTAACTTAGAAGGTGGTGAATCAAATACTACAGAACGTAGGTTTGGTTACTATGCCGATTTAAACACGAATGTAAAAAACATGGAGTGGTTAAACTTAAACTTGACTGCTCGTTATGATGCAACATCTCGTTTCTATAAACAAACAAGAGCCGCAGATCAATATTCTTATTTGTATTATGGAGCTGCCTTAGCTTTTGTTGTAACAGACGCCTTTCCTGCTTTAAAGGGCAATACTTTGAGCTATGCTAAATTGCGTACTTCTTATAACAAAAACGGTAATGATAATATTCCTTTATATGGTTTAGATCTTTCTTACAATAATGGTGCGAATTTCCCTTATGGAAATAACGTAGGATTAACAGTAGGAAATACTTTACCTGATGCCAATTTAAAACCAGAGTTTGTTACCTCTATGGAAATAGGTGCTGAGTTAAGTATGTTTAAAAACAGAGTCAACTTAGATGTTTCTTTATATAAGCAAAATTCAATTGGTCAAGTAATAACAGTAAAAGTACCTAATTCAACAGGTTTCTCTAACTTGTTAATTAACGTAGGTCAAGTAGACAACTGGGGTTATGAAGCAGACTTAAAAGTGCAAGTATTACGTGAGACAAAAATCAAATGGGATGTGAATCTAAGATATTCATTCAACGACAACAAAGTGGTTGATTTATTCCCAGGTATTACTCAATTCGTTTATGGCGGGTACTCTTACGCTACTTCAAACATTATCAAAGGAGAACGTTTCCCAATACTTAAAACCACTGGTTATTTTTATTCAAAAGATGGTTCTGGTATGAGAAGAATAAATCCTGCAACTGGTTACCCAGTTCAAAATACTACTCTAGAATCTCGTGGTGGTACACTTCCACGTGATATGGTGGGATTAGGTTCTACTTTCACTTACAATGATTTCCGTTTAGCATTTAACTTTGAATACCGTGGCGGCGGCAACGTAATGTATTCTGACCTTGGTCGTCAAATGACCTTCACAGGTTCTGGTGCTTGGACTTCTGATAGAACAGACCAAATCTTCCAAAATTCTTATTTTATAGATCCAGTATCTGGAAAAGATGTTCCTAATACAACGATTAAAGTTCGTGAACCAGAGTATGCGCTTTGGGTAAACAACTACCGTTTGATTGCGGAGAACTTCGTTACACCAGCCTGGTTTATTAAATTAAGAGATGTAAATTTATCTTATACACTACCAAGTGCAATGGTTAAGAAAACAAAAATTTTCAGTGCAGCTAACGTAGCATTATACGGTAGAAATGTATTCACCATTGTTGACAGCAAAAACCAATTTACTGACCCAGAGTTCAGTTATACAGCAGGAAACGGTTCAGGTATTTCTAATACCTTGCAAACGCCTCCAGTTCGTCAATTTGGTGTTAATATAAATTTTATTTTTTAATAACCACACACTAAAACATTAGATATGAAACTAAATAAATTATATATCGCCGCGTTTTTGGTACTTGTGGGAACAGGTTGTAAAAAAGACTATCTCGATGTCAATACCAACCCTAACTCACTTCCAACCGCAACTCCTGCATACGTTTTAGCGAATGCATTGAACACTTCTGCTGCAAGCATGACGTCTCCTAATGAAGTAGGTATGTTCTGGTCTGGTCATTGGACTCAATCCAATGGTTATATCATTAGTACTACTTTATTTGCTTATGCCTTTACCAATGTTGACTTTAACTATTGGGATGGCACTTACGATAATCTTTACGATTATCAGTATGTAATTGACAATGCTTCAAAGTATAGTCAAGAATATTTAAAAGGTCCGGCTAAAGTAATGAAGGCTTTTAATTATCAAAAATTGGTTGACTTATATGGTAATATCCCTTTTTCGGAAGCTTTAAAAGGGGTTAGTAACTTAGCGCCTAAATTTGATGATCAAAAAGCAGTTTACCAAGGCTTGATTGTTTTATTAGATGATGCTATTAAGGACTTAAAAGCAAATGCTTTTGCGAGCACTTACTCAGGTTCTGATATCGTTTTCAAAGGAAGCAATTCAAGTTGGATCAAATTCGCAAACTCTTTGAAATTGCGTATTTTAATGCGTCAGTCAAGAGTAAGCGGAACAGATGCTTATATTACTGCTGAGATTAACAAAATCGTCACTGAAGGTTCTGGTTTTATTACTGGAGCTGAAGTAGGTGCAAACCCTGGTTATGTTGCTTCTTCTGGTCAAATCAACCCAATCTATAACACTTATGGTTATAATGAAACAGGTGCTAGAGTAGGTAATAATAACTGGCCAAGAATTACCGATTTTATGGTAAAGGAATTGATTAAAAATGCAGATACTTTCCGCTTAAAGCGTTTTGCTTATGCGCCAGGTAATGAAAATTTAGCGAATCCAGGGGTGAGTGTTAAGCCTGAAATTGCAGCTAATTATATTGGTATTCCTTTTGGTTCAAGTTCAGGATATTTACCTGGAGCTAGTTCCGCAGTAGGTCCTGTCTTATTAGTAAGAGGACAATACAACAGACCTATTATTATTATGACTGCTGCTGAAGTTCAATTTAACTTAGCAGAAGCGAAGCAACGTTATGGTGCTTCTGTAAACTTAACAGGAACTGCTCAATCATACTATGAAGAAGGGGTTAAACAAAACTTCCGCGCCCTTGGAGCAAGTACAGATAATGTGACTGCTTTAGTAACAAATGGTATGCAAGATTGTGATTTTACTGCCTCTACTAATAAATTAAATACAATTGCTTACCAAAAATGGGTAGCACTTGGTTATTTCAATGGATTAGAAGCATGGTCTGAGTATCGTAAGAATAACTATCCAGTTACTCCTAACTCTAAAAACTATGTAGGTACATCTCGTCCATTACGTTTATGGTATCCAGGAACTGAATTAGGTTCTAATGGTGCGAACGTAAATGCACAAGGAACAATCGATCCTTTAGCTACACGCATATTCTGGGACATTGACTAATATTTAGTCAACTTACTAGATAAGAAATAAAAAACCCTCTACCGAGCAATTGGTAGAGGGTTTTTTTATGGAGTCCATTTTTATTATGATACTACTTCTCCTTCAAGTACTAATTCGGTTACTGCTTTTTCACCAGCGAATTTAATAGAGACTCTTTTTTTAAATGAGCCTTCAAAAGGTGCTGTATAGGTTACTTTAATACTGCCTTTCTGTCCTTTTAAAACAGGGCTTTGATTATACTCGGGTTTAGTACATCCGCATTCTGCTGTGGCAAATTCTATCACGGCTGGCTTAGCAGATTCATTGGTATAGCTGAAAATAACCGACTTGTGTATGCCTTTTTTTATTTTGCCATAATTATAGCTAGTTTGATTGAACTTGACAGTTGATTGTGCAAAACTAGTGGCTGCAAATAGTAAACTTAGAATGAGTAATCTGGTTTTCATAGGATATGGATTTAGGGTAATTGTTTGTTTGATTTTTACTACTTTTTTGCCCAAATAGGCTTACGAATTTATTGAATTTTCACTAATTAAGTGATTTTAGTTCTGAATGTACTTTTTATGCATTTTGACCCCTATTTTTGTCCTATGGAATCCACCCTTGAAGCTGTATCTGCCCAAGACATGCTCTCTTTTGAGGCATTTCGGAACTCCGTTATTGCCGACTATAAATTGGCCATAATGAGTAGGGAAGTAAGCTTATTGGGAAGAAGAGAAGTTTTAACTGGGAAGGCCAAGTTTGGCATTTTCGGAGATGGGAAAGAAGTAGCACAAATTGCACTTTCAAAATTTTTTCAAAAAGGCGATTTTAGAAGCGGTTATTACAGAGACCAAACATTTATGTTTGCGCTTGGGGTAGCCAATGTAGAAGATTATTTTTCACAATTGTATTCTGATGTTTATAACGACCCCTTTAGTGGCGGTAAAAACATGAATTCCCATTTTGCCACTGCCTTTGTTAATGAAAAGGGGGATTGGAATGAATTAACACAAAGCTATAATGTATCTGCAGATATTGCGCCTACTGCAGGACAAATGATGCGTGGTCTAGGCTTAGCCTTTGCTTCCAATTGTTTTAGAAATGCAAAAAACAAAGAGGCCTTTCAACATTTAAGTAATAATGGAAATGAAGTTTGTTTTTGTACCATTGGCGATGCCAGTACTTCCGAAGGACATTTTTGGGAAGCTATTAATGCAGCCGGCGTATTACAAGTGCCCTTAGCTGTTTTTGTGTATGATGATGGCTATGGTATTTCTGTACCCATTGCTTTGCAAACTACAAAAGGTTCTATTTCTGAAGTGCTAAATGGTTTTCAAAAAGAAAAAAATACCAACGGTATAAAAATATACACAGTGAAGGGCTGGGACTATGCCGCCTTATGTGAAACTTTTGAAGAGGGTATTCGTTATACAAGAGAAACACATACCCCTGTTGTATTTCATGTGCAAGAATTAACACAGCCTCAAGGCCATTCAACCAGTGGTAGTCATGAAAGGTACAAGCCTTTAGAAAGATTAGAATGGGAAAGAAATTGGGATTGTAATAAGCAAATGAGAGAATGGCTAATTACCAACGAACTTGCTACAGATGAAGTATTGCAAGAAGTAGAAAATGAAGCAAAGCAATTAGTACGTACCGATAAATTAGCTGCATGGGAAAAGTATATTTCTCCTATTAAAGAAAAAATTAAAGAAGCAGTTACACTAGTGCGTCAAGGTTTAAGTGAATCGGATTTAAATATTGCAAATAGTTTTTTACAAGAATTAGTACAAAGTAAAGAGCCTTTAAAAAGAGATATTTTTAGAACTGTTAATTTAATATTGGAAAAAATTCCAACACATAATAATGTGGCTGCGATACAATCTTTTTTAGCAAAATACAATGAGGCAGAAGCACCTTTTTATAGTAAGCATTTATACAACGAAGGGCCTAAGAGTGCCTTGAATGTATCTGTGGTGGAAGCTGAATATGCAAGTGAAGTGTATACAATCAATGGCTATGAAGTATTGAATCATTATTTTGATAAATTATTTGAAGAAAACCCATTGGTGTATGCATTTGGAGAAGACCTAGGGGGCATTGGTGATGTGAATCAGGGCTTTGCAGGACTACAAAATAAACATGGCATAGACCGAATATTTGATACAGGCATAAGAGAACAATCTATTATGGGACAGGCGCATGGTATGGCTTTGCGCGGGCTTCGACCTATTGCTGAAATTCAATACTTGGATTATTTATTATATGGGCTTCAAACATTGAGTGATGATATTGCCACTATTCATTATCGTAGTAATGGAATACAAAGTAGTCCCGTAATTATTAGAACCAGAGGTCACCGACTAGAAGGTATATTTCATAGTGGTTCACCCATGGGCGTTATTATAAATGCACTTAGAGGCATGTTTGTTTGTGTGCCAAGGAATATGGTGCAAGCAGTGGGTATGTATAATACTTTATTAAAAGGAAATGATCCTGCTTTATTAATTGAGTGTTTGAATGGCTACCGCTTAAAAGAAAAAATGCCCTTGAATATTACTGCATTCACAGTGCCATTAGGCAAGCCTGAAATTTTAAAAGCAGGAGAGGATGTAACTATTGTTTCTTATGGTTCTACTTTAAGAATTGTGGAAGATGCCGCTACAAGATTATTAGCCATGGGCATTGATTGTGAAATTATAGATGTACAAACATTACTACCCTTTGATATTAACCATCAAATAGTTGCCTCTTTAAAGAAAACCAATAGAATTTTATTTGTAGATGAAGATGTACCCGGCGGCGCAAGTGCCTATATGTACCAGCAGGTTATTGAATTACAAGGTGGCTACCGTTGGTTAGATGTAGCGGCTCGTACACTCAGTTCAAAAGCACACCGTCCTGCTTTTGGAAGCGATGGAGATTATTTCTCTAAACCGAATACAGAGGAAATTATAAATATCGTCAATGAAATGATGAGTGAATAACTTGGATTAAGCTATTGATAATAAGCCAGTCTAATGCTGCGTGTTTTTAGATAAATTATAGCCTTCTAGTTTCTGCGTTTGTTCTACCGATCCCAATCTAAATTTAAAAGCTATTTTTGTTCTTTTTTCCAGAGACCTTTCGGTGTTACAAAAAAATCCTGTTTTGGTGGTATAGTAATTGGGTGCCAATTTTAAATCTGCACTAAGACTATAATAGTTGGGTTTCAATTGGCTAGTATCTTTTATTATTGGTAAAAGAAAGCCTGCTAATAATATGGTTTGAATAATTCGCATAATAAGCTAGTGGTGGTATTTCGAAAAATTTATAATTTTTTGAAAAAAATCATAAGAGAGATTTACATTACTTTTTTTATTTAAAAATAAAAAGTAATGTAAATCTACCCCATGTTATGGAATACTTTGTTTACATCTTCGTCTTCTTCTAATCTTTCAATTAGTTTACTTACATCCTCTGCTTGCTCATCTGTCATTGGCACGGTGGTAGTAGGAATCCACTCTAGTTCTGCACTAATGGGTTGAATATTTTTATCTTCTAATGCTTTTTGTAAATTTCCGAAGTCGGTGAAAGCGCATCGTAATACAAAAATTGCATTTCCGTTGTCGTCGTTGCTTTCTCCTAATTCATCCAAGCCATGGTCAATTAATTCTAATTCTAGGTCGTCCATTTTTAAACCATCTGGCTTTAAATTAAACACACCCATTTTCTTAAATTGAAAACTTACACTTCCTGAATTACCCAATGTGCCATGACCTTTATTGAAATGACTTTTTACATTGGCCACTGTTCTTACATGATTGTCGGTAGCTGTTTCTACTAATAAAGCCACGCCATGTGGGGCATAACCTTCGTATAAAATTTCTTCGTAGTTGCTAGTGTCTTTTCCCATGGCTCTTTTAATAGCCGCTTCCACTCTATCTTTGGGCATACCTACACTTCTTGCATTCTGGTAGCATCTTCTTAAAGCAGGGTT
>JABMML010000265.1 GCA_013205585.1 Chitinophagaceae bacterium
CCTTGTTGAATGATGGACAATATGCAAAACTCCAAAACGCCCTTGCGCATCTGACTTTGTGTGTTTTGAATATCCATAAGAATTAATTTGAAACACAAAACTAGGTCTTTTTATAGTACTATGTATCGCATAGTACTATAATTATAATCATAAAATTTATAATACATTGATTTTCAATATATTATATACATAATATTTTTATGAACGCTACTAGGAAAGGATAAATGGTAGCGTAAAACTACTCTAATAAAACACTAATAGACTTCTAATAGAATACTAATAGACCACTAATTCATAGAAGTCTTCCTCTTTTAAATAGGTTTGAGCAAGGTCTTGTAATTCCTCGGGGCGAACAGAGCGCACCACTTTAATGGTATTATAAAAATAGTCTTCTGTTAAATCATTTAATAAATAGGTTTTCCAGCGACTTATAATTTGAAAGGGTCCATCTAAGTCACCTAATAAAGCGCCCAGCATATAATTTTTAACCAATTTTAATTCATCTTCTCCCACCATTTCTTCTCTTAATTTTTTCATTTCCTTATACACTTCTTCCATGGTGGCTTTGCAAACATCTTTACCCGCATCGGTGCTTACCATCCATGCCCCTGCATGCTTATAGCTTTGTAAATAACTATGTATACCATATGTATAACCCTTGTCTTCTCTAATATTACTCATTAGTCTTGATCCAAAAAATCCTCCAAAAATATTATTGAGTACTTGTGCAGCGGAAAAATCGGGATGATGTCTATTCGGAAAATGTCTGGCTAAACGAATAGATCCTTGCACCGATGCTGCATCATTTACAATACTATATTTTTTTTCTGTAGCAGATATAATAGGATGCGCCTGCTCCATAATATCTTTTTTATTTAATGGCAGCTGGCCAATATGCTTATTGAGTAAGGTTTCCATGGTAGACGGAAATTTACCTGCAATAAATATGACACATTTTCCATTCAAATAATACTGTTCATAAAAAGCGACTAAGTCTTCTCTATTGATATTAGTATAATCTTTTTCTACTGAGTATTTTCCATAAGGATGGTCGAACCCAAATAAGTATTCATCAATTAATCTGTTCGCAATAAAGTCACCTTTTTTTAAATTCAATAATAACCTTTGAATTTGATTTTGTTTTAAAATGGCAATTTCTTTTTCAGGAAAACTAGCTTCTGAAATAATTTCTCCCATAATAGGAATAACTTCATGAAAATGTTTTGATAAACCATGTAAGGTAACGGTGGCCGTTTCATTGGTACAAGTTCTATTTAAATGGGCACCATAAAATTCAAAGGCATCGGTAATTTCAAAAGAGGTTTTGCTCTTAGTTCCATTTTTTAATAAAAAATTAGTGGCAGCGGCTACCCAGTTTTTTTGCTCAAAACTATTGCCTGCATAAAATACTATATCCACTAACAATACTTCCTGTGACCCCCCTTCATAGGCATATACTTCTACCCCATTATCTAAGCTAAACTTTTGATAAGGTTTCAATTGAATATTAAAATCAATAGCGTCTTTAATAACAGGTGCTTCTATTCTGTCTAGGGCCATGATTTAGGATTTACTATAATAATATAATGTGTTGCGATTGTTCTCTTGGAATATTTCTTGAGCTGTATGCTGAATCATGGAAGGCGTTACTCTTTGATACATCCCCAACTCTTTGTTCATCAAGTCGGCGTCGCCTAATAGTTCATAATAAGCCAGGCTATGGGCTCTATTCATAATACTCATATCCTCAAAACAAATCACACTTTCTGTTTTATTAATTACTTTTTGCACTTCTTTGGCATCCAGTATTTCATTTTTTATTTTTTCTATTTCTTCTAGTACCGCTTTCTCTGCAACGGCCATACTAATGCCCTTCACTAATTTTCCTTCTATTACTAAAAGCCCCGGATCCACTGTTCCAAAATGATAACAATCAATAGATGAAAATATTTGTTTCACTTTTATAAGCTGCTCATATAATCTTGCAGAAGTACCACCACCTAAAACTTCAGTAATTAAATCGGTGGCATGATAGCCTTCATCAAAACGGCCTCCCATATGCCAGGTCATCATTAACATATCTAAAGGCACATCGGCGCGTACATCCATGGACCTACTTTTTTCTTGCAGAGGCTCCTTCGGTAAATTGCGTACATAAGCTTTGCCAGCTTCAATAGGACCAAACCATTTTTCGGCTAATTTTTTTACTTGTTCTGTTTCTATATTACCCGTCACCACTAATATGGCATTGTTGGGACGATAAAATTGAAAGAAAAAATCTTTTACATCTTCCATAGTCGCATCTTCCACATGTGCAAGTGATGCACCAATGGTCATCCAACGATAAGGATGTTGGGTATATGCCAAGCTGCGCATTTTATGCCAAGCATCCCCGTAAGGTTTATTGATATAATGTTCTTTGAACTCTTCGCAAACTACTTTACGTTGCACTTCTAAACTTTTTTTACTAAAAGCCAAGGACAACATTCTATCGCTCTCTAACCAAAAAGCAGTTTCAATATTTTCTGCAGGTATTTGACAATAATAATTCGTTAAGTCATTCGTAGTGTATGCATTGTTTTCTCCGCCTGCTCTTTGCAGTGGTTCATCATATACAGGAATATTCACACTGCCTCCAAACATCAAATGTTCAAACAAATGCGCGAAGCCTGTTTTAGCAGGGTCTTCATCCTTTGCACCCACATTATATAAAACATTTACTACGGCCATAGGAGTACTGGTATCTTGGTGAACCAAAACTTTTAAGCCATTGTCTAGTTGAAATTTTTCAAATTGTATCATATCAGACAGCAAAAATACTTAATAACTACAACAGTTCCTTTTCTATTGCAAGAACCTTGTTTTTAGCTCTTTCGAAACCCGATAAATTCGATTAACTTTGTGGCCAATTAATACCTAAGCTATGCAGCTGGAATCATTATACCAAAGAGCCTTGAATTTTGAACACTTAAGCAAGGAAGAAGGCCTATTTTTATTTGAAAACGCTCCTCTTACCGAGTTAAGTCATATTGCCAACGAGTTGAGAAAAAAACAAGTGCCCCATGGTAAAGTAACCTGGCAGATAGATAGAAATGTAAACACCACCAATGTTTGTATTGCGAATTGTAAGTTCTGTAATTTTTACAGAGTGCCTGGACATCCTGAATCTTATATTACAGATATGGATACCTACCGCCAAAAAATTAAAGAAACTATGGAATGGGGCGGTGATCAATTATTATTGCAAGGAGGCCATCATCCTGAATTAGGCTTGGCTTTTTACACCGATATATTTAGCCAGATTAAAAAAGAATTTCCGACTATTAAACTACATACACTAGGGCCCCCAGAAATTGCACATATTGCAAAGTTGGAAAAAATGAGTCATACCAATGTATTGAAAGCCTTAGTGGCTGCGGGTATGAACTCACTGCCTGGTGCGGGCGCTGAAATTTTAGTAGACCGTGTAAGAAAATTAGTGTCTAACGGAAAATGTGGTGCAGACGAATGGCTAGATGTCATGGCTGCAGCACATCAATTAAATATTACTACTAGTGCCACCATGATGTTTGGTCATGTGGAAACCTTAGAAGAAAGATTTATTCACTTAGTGCGTATTCGTGAAGTACAAGATAGAAAACCAAAAGATGCCAAAGGATTTTTAGCCTTCATTCCTTGGACCTTCCAAGAAGTAGATACCTTACTTACTAAAATTAGAGGGGTACATAATTTAACTACTACAGAAGAGTATATAAGAATGATTGCCATTAGTAGAATTATGCTGCCTAATATTAAAAATATTCAAGCCAGTTGGTTAACCGTGGGAAAAGCGACTGCACAAGTTTGTTTGGAAGCAGGCGCCAACGATTTTGGAAGCATTATGCTAGAAGAAAATGTAGTGAGCGCCGCAGGTGCCCCACACCGTTTCACCTATAAAACTATACAGGAAGCTATTAAAGAAGCAGGTTTTGAGCCTCAGTTAAGAGATCAGCAATACGAATGGAGAACCTTGCCAACTGCCATCCAAGAGCAAACCATAAACTACTAATAAGTAAGCGCTTAGGCCCCTTTCGCAGAAAATATTTTTAGCTTAAAATAAGCCATTGACTGTAACATTTAGGTCAAGCACTCGTTTAATGCTAGTAGAACCTTCTTTTATACATGAGCAACTTAGCATGACCGACTTAGAATTTAATATATGTGTTGATGATTACTCCGACGGAGTATACCGCTTTATACTAAAAATTAGTAAAAACAAGGAGGATGCCAGAGATATTGTGCAAACCGCTTTTGAAAAATTATGGGTGAATAGAGAAAAGGTAGAAACCCTTAAAGCCAAGTCCTATTTATTTACAGTGGCCTATCATTTAATGATTGACCAACTTAGAAAAGAATCTAAGATAATCATGACCGATAGCTTTGATGAAAATGCCAATGCTATTACCCAGGGCAGTTCAGAATTAAAGCAATTGTTATTAGAAGCCATTAATAATTTGAACCCCACACAGAAGTCTCTAATTCTCTTGAAAGATTATGAAGGTTATTCTTACCAAGAAATTGGTGAGATTATGCAATTATCCGAATCGCAGGTAAAAGTGTATTTGCATAGAGCCCGATTAATTTTAAAAAATAAATTAACTCATCTTGAAAAAATGAGTGCTTAATAATGATTAACGAAAACAACTACGAAACTTATTTCATGTCCTACATTGACAATGAATTAAATGCTGCCGAAAGAGCGGCCGTAGAAGCTTTTGTCTTGACTGAACCAAAATATGCAGCCACTATGGCTGTTTTTGAAAAAGCAAAACTGCACGCTCCCACTAATGATTTCATAGAAATGGAGGATAAAATATTTTTATATCGTTTCCCAGAAATGCAGGCCAGCCTAGATCCCGATTTTAAAAAATCTTTATATAGAAAAGAAGCACCCGTTCGTAAAATAATATTTACCCCTAATCTGATGAGGGCTTCCTTTGCTATTGCAGCCATGCTTATATTATTGATAGGTCTGCAGCTGTTTAAATCAGATTTCCCTTTATTAGAGTCAAATATAGTAGAGTCAAATATAATAGAGTCGCCTTTAAAAGCTAAAACTACAGTCGCAAGTACCAATATACTAATACCCACAGAGAATAAAACATTAGCTAATGCAGCTATAGCTACTAAAGCCATCACAAAAAATAGAACCGAAAATAAAAACGAGACTCAAAACCAGAATCAAAACGAGAATCAAACCATTATAGTTAGTGCTAATTATACAAGTAATTCTATCAATACAAATATTGTTAGCAGTTCCTCAAGCCAAGCTAGCAGAAAAAATGATAGCCAAAATATAGTAGCAGCCAAATTCAATGAAGGCCAAATAAGTTCAAGTTCTATGGAAACGATGGCTACTGAAGAAGAAAAAACAATCCTTCCTACTAATTATAAAGAAATTGATACAGAGGAGGAAGACAGAACCATTAATATTGGAATGCTCGAAATTGATGCTGCTGCTTTCAGAGGTATTACTAGAAAATTTTCAGCCTTACTTAAAAGAAATAAAATAGAAAAATAAATATGAAAAAAATAATCACCACTCTAATATTAAGTTTAACAATATTATTAAGCCTGCAAGGTTTTGCACAAAACGATAGTTCAAGAACCAGCCCTAGTATTAAATTATTAGCTGATAGTAGCTTCAGTGCAAATGATACCATTAAAATTGGCAATATGCTTATAATCAAAAAGCAAGGCGGCCGCAATAATGACTATGATAATAATAGTTATTATAGAGGGAGAGGAAATTGGAATAGTTATAATAATAGAAAAAGAAATAGGCTTTATGGTACCAGTTTAAATATCACCAATGGTAAAATAAGAAAAGATACTTTTTTGTCTGTGAATGAGGATACTGTAAGATTAGGTAGATTAAATATTATTAAATCACAAGACAGTAACAATAAAAAAGACTGGGAATCAATGATAGAGGATGGCGATTTTGATAATACCCGCATTAGTATTGAGCGTGCACCTAAAAAATTAAAAAATGTAACTACTAATTGGTTCTCTTTTGATTTAGGCTATGCGAATTATATAGACGAGTCGCCACAAATGGCTTATTTAGCGATATTCCCTCCTAGTAAGTATTGGGTGAATTCAAGTAGTTTAAAATTAGACAACAGAAAAGCTAGCAATTTTAATATTTGGATTGTACAACAAAAATTAAATTTATACCAACATAAAATAAATTTAAAATATGGAGTGGGTTTTGAAATGTTCAATTTCAGATTTGAACAACCGGTAAGTTTTAGAAATGAACCGGGCAAAACCCTGTACATGGACGATGTGAATTTTACAAAAAATAAATTATTCGTCAAGTACTTGACAGTACCCGTACAATTAAACTTTCAACCTAATCCCTATAGCCGTAAAGGTTTTTATGCAAGTATAGGTTTAAGTGCGGGTTATTTAGTAGATGCAAGAAACAAACAAATAAGTCCTGAAAGAGGCAAGCAAAAATATGATGGCAATTTTGAATTAAACAATTTGCGATTTGCCACTATTGGTGAATTAGGAATTGGTGGTATAAGACTATATGGCTCTTATGGTTCTATTAATTTATTTGATAAAAACCAAAGCAGCTTTAGCTTATTTCCTTATGCCCTTGGTTTAAGATTTAGCAATTTTTAAAATAGGTCCTTACTAAAAAGTTTTTGATTTGGTTTTGTTGAATTTTGGTGAAAAAAAGCCCCTCGATACATCGGGGGGCTTTTTAATTATACGGTATTTAACTAAGTCTTATAAAGTTTATACTAAATTTTCTGCGCCAAAATAAGGTTGCAATACCTTCGGAAGGGCAATACCCTCTTCGGTTTGGTAGTTTTCTACAATGGCTGCAAAAATTCTTGGAAGGGCCAATGAACTACCATTTAATGAATGCGTAAACTGAATTTTACCAG
>JABMML010000027.1 GCA_013205585.1 Chitinophagaceae bacterium
AATCGTGGGTCCTTTGTTGTGTCATGAAAACATCACTCCAAATTGAAGTAAAATTAATAGGACTAGTTTGTATATTACTTCCAAAATCGTGTAGATAAAAAACAACTGAGGGGGAAGCTGATTTGATAAACGGAAAAAAAATAAATTTTGAATCCGAAATCATAGAATTTTACCTAACTTCTAAAATATATTAAAACACTGGGATATGAAATATTTTGAGACAGCAATTATTTTAACTGCAATGATGATCGTTTCATTTTCCATGGAATCTTGTACAAAAAATACGAATGAAGCAGATGTTGTTATCAATACTTCTACAAAAGATACCTGGACAATTATTAAGGATAATATACTCACACCTTCTTGTGCAACAAGCGGTTGCCATGCGTCTACCAGCGATGCTACCTATGCTCAGCATAACCTGCTGTTAACTTCTGCAACTGCATACGATAATTTACTTAATATCATTTCAAAAAATACGGCAGCAAAAGCAGTCGGGCTTGTAAGGGTAAAGCCGGGTGATTATCCAAATAGTTTATTATTTCAGAAAATTGATTGTCAGATTACCTCTCAATATGGTGCTTTGATGCCATTAGGGGGCCCTAATTTGACCTTGGGACAGATAGAATTTATCAAACAATGGATAATCAAAGGTGCACCCAAAACAGGAAGTGTTGTTGATGAATCCATACTAACCAACAAAGCAGTTTGCAGTCAGACTTTTGTACCCATGCAAGCACCCTCAGCTGCAGAAGGATTTCAATTAGCAATTAATGCATTCACAGTAAGTCCCAACACAGAACGCGAAGTGTTTATGAATAGAAACACCCCCAATACATCCACTGTGTATGTAAATAAAATTACCATGCAGGGCCGACCAAACAGCCACCATTTTGTTTTATATGGGTTCCAAAGCACTACTTTATTACCACCTGTAAACACATTGAGGGATTTGTATAATTCAGACGCAAGTGTTAATATAATCACATTTGCACAAATGCAGAACCATATATTTTTGGGCGGTGGTACAGATGTAAATACAACCTATACATTTCCTGCAGGTGTTGCCCTGAAAGTTCCTCCGGCTACAGCGCTTGACCTGAATGCACATTATTTTAATAAACAGGCTACCAATTTAACAGGTGAGAACTATATCAATTTGTATACAGTGTCTCAATCAAACGTTGTTAAAGAGGCACAGTCTATCAACTTTGCTAACTATAATTTTTCTATTCCTGCTAATTCACGCAAAACTATCACAACCGATTATACTTTTACCAAAGCAGTAACCGTAATTACACTTACTTCGCATTTTCATAAGCTGGGTGAGAAATTTCAAATTAAAATTCTGGGTGGAACAAGAAATGGAGAGGTTGTTTATGAAAATACAGATTGGGAGCATCCCATAGTCATCAATCTTGCCACACCCATTCTGCTGAAAGCAGGAGAAGGATTGACTAGTGTGGTGACCTATAACAATACCACTAATAAAACAGTTAATTTTGGTTTAACCAGTGAGGATGAAATGAATATTATTTTCGGGTATTACTATTAAACATCTGTATTAGTTAGGTAAGAGAATAAGAGAATTTTAGCTACACATTGTAGATAAACAGTAAATATTTTTTCTTTTATTGAACAATTAATTTCTAATGTTGTTTTTAGAGGTATGGCGAATACTTTCTTAAAAGCGAATTGGGAAAATCTTATTATGGCAAACTATGAGGTGGAACCCTCTATCCTACAACCTTATTTACCCAAGGGGGTGGAATTAGACTTTTACAAGTACAAAACTTACGTAAGTCTTGTTGGATTCATGTTCAAGAAAACAAGCTTATTTGGGGTACCTATCCCATTTTTTGGTTCATTTGAAGAGATTAACCTAAGATTTTATGTGCGCAGAGTAGAAGGGAAGAAAATAAAAAAAGGGGTTGTATTTATCAATGAAACGGTACCATTTAAAATTGTAGCACTCTTGGCAAATAAATTATACAAAGAACATTATATATCTATCCCTACTAAAAACAAGATCGATATTGCAGAATACAAGCATATCAATTATGAGTGGAAGATGAAAGATAAATGGAATTCAATCACTGTTCAATCAGATACCAACAAATATAAAATAGAGCCATCCAGTATCGAGGAGTTTATTTTTGAACGTTATTTTGGTTTTACGAAAATATCCCCCATCAACACACAGGAGTATAGAATTCAACATCCTAGATGGAATACGCATAAAATTTTGAATTATACAATTGATTGTGATTTTGGGACGATGTATGGAGATGTTTTTTCTAACTTAAACAATCAAATACCAAGTTCAATCATTATGGCGGAGGGCTCTCAGGTTAGTGTGAACTGGAAAAGAGATCAATTTTAAATTTGATTATATTTTGATCACCGCACTAGCTTTATTTTATATGCTATTGAATTTATATATTCTATTATCAGTATGCATAATTCTAAAATAGTGCACTACTTAATATTTTTGATTTTAAAATCCTTGTGATGTTGGATTAATAAAGTACCCAAAGAAAACTTAGGTAAGTCGCAAAGAAGAACACCCAAAATAATTGGTAAAATCTTTTAACGCTTTTTTGCTCATTCAAACGAACAGATTGGAGGTGCAATAAAAATGCAATACTCAGCGCTATCAAACTATACATCAATAAATACGCTGCTTCTTTATAGCTCCAAAAAATACACCATCCATAAGCGGCCATCACGAATGTTGCTCCTAAATACAATGCTAATTTGGGAGAATATAGTAAAGGGAATGTTCTGTATCCAAAATGTGCATCACCAGCTCTATCGGGTAAGTCCTTATACCAAGCAATGGCTAAACTAAATGCAGAAATAAAAATAGTAAGTGGATAAATAACAGGTTGAATTTTAAAACTTCCTTGCAACAGGTAAGAAAAATGGATAGCCATTCCAATATTTACCAATACACCTCTAACAATTGTGATAGACAATGCAGCTGGCAAATGATGCTGTTTAAGTTGTACAGGAGGAACTGAATAAGCAATTCCTAATATGAGTATGACAGCAATTAACAAAAGTAATACCCAATTTAAAAGTGCTGCTGAACCAAGTGCAATTATTCCTGCAATAACCACAATTTTCTTTGCGGTGTGTATATCTAATTTTCCTGATGCTATGGGTAATTCTGGTTTGTTGATTTTATCTAGTTCAACATCAATAATCTGATTTAAACCAGTAATACATACATTACAACCTAAAGCCGATATTAGTGTAGTAACTATAATGATAAAATGGTCTATAAGATGGCCCCCTTGTAACAGAAACAATACCACAACACTTATAGTTGAACCAATGATGGTATGAGGGCGACTAAATTTCCAAATTGTAAGTAAGGTCATGATGAAATAGGTTGTGCTATGATAAAAATAAGGTTTCCATATAACTGTGGTATTCTTTTTACTTCAATTGAATACTGGTGGTCGGAAAGCGCACCGAATAATGCTTTATAATGTTTAAATGATTTACTTTTCAATACAGATAGCCATCCATCCCAGGCTACAGTAATAAGTTGAA
>JABMML010000266.1 GCA_013205585.1 Chitinophagaceae bacterium
CCTTATTGCAGCTTCTTTATTGGTAAACTTTAAAATATACAAGGCTTTCTCTACCCGCTCACCTCTGATCAGATCAACAACCAATCTCATCTTACGTGGTGAGGTAGGGCAATTATTTAATTTTGCTATTGCTTCCATTGCTTATCTTTTCTTATCAGAGTGACCTCTGAATGTTCTGGTTGGTGAAAATTCACCAAGCTTATGTCCAACCATATTCTCAGTTATATACACCGGAATAAATTTATTACCGTTATGAACTGCAAAAGTATGTCCTACAAATTCTGGAGAGATTGTACTTCTACGACTCCAAGTTTTGATTACACCTTTCTTCGTTTTGCCTCCGTTCATACCCTCTACTTTTTCTTCAAGGTTATGATCTATATAAGGACCTTTTTTAATCGAACGACCCATAGTAACGAGTTAATTTGATTGTTAAATTATTTTGTCAATTTTTTACCGTCACGACGTTGAATGATCAACTTGTCGCTACCTTTTCCTCTTGTTCTAGTTTTTTCTCCTTTAGCGTACTTACCAGTTCTGCTTCTTGGATGTCCACCAGACGCTCTACCTTCACCACCACCCATCGGATGATCCACTGGATTCATGGCAACACCTCTTACACGAGGACGAACGCCTTTCCAACGATTTCTACCTGCTTTACCAGCTGTTTCTAAGTTGTGATCGCTATTAGAAACAACACCCACCGTTGCGTAACAATTAATTAAAATTTTACGTAATTCACCAGAAGGCATTTTCAATACAGCGTAGGTTTCTTCCTTATTCGCTAATTGAGCAGAAGAACCAGCACTACGTACTAATTTTCCACCTTGACCTGGTTGCATTTCAACATTGTGAATAATTGTACCTAATGGAATTGATTTCATTGGTAATGCATTTCCAACCTCAGGAGCCACATTCTCACCAGAAGATACTTTCGTACCAACTTGTAAACCTTGTGGGCAAATGATATATCTTTTCTCGCCATCAGTATATTGTACTAATGCGATAAATGCTGTTCTGTTTGGATCGTACTCGATAGAAACCACTGTAGCTTCCATTTCAGTTTTATTTCTTTTGAAATCGATGATACGATAATGTTGTCTGTGACCACCTCCCATATAACGCATTGCACGACGACCTTGGAAGTTACGTCCAGCCGTCTTCTTTTGTGGTTCTAATAAACTCTTTTCAGGTTTGTTAGTAGTAATCTCAACATAGGCGTTCCCGATTCTCCATCGAGTTCCTGCTGTAATTGGTTTGTACTTTCTTAATGCCATTTTTTTTCTTTTACTTTTTAAAGACTTTACAGTCTTACGAATTTTTCAGCTTCGCGGGCTATTGTTTATTTATAGAGTAGCGTAAAGGTCAATGGTTTCACCTTCTGCTACAGTTACTAATGCTTTCTTATATCCAGATTTTATACCAGAGATAATACCTGCTTTAGTAGAACGTGTTTTATTTTTACCTGGAACAACCAATGTGTTAACTTCTAAAACGTTCACACCATAAAATTGCTCTATTGCAGATTTAATTTCTAATTTGTTCGCTCTGCGATCTACTTTGAAAGCATATCTTCTCAACTTTTCTTGTTGGCCATTTGCTTTCTCAGTAAGGATAGGCTTTATTAATATTTCTGTCAATTTCATAATTATAATTTTAAAGTCGTTAAGCTTATGCTACTACAGCTTCTTCTTCGTTAAAAATTTTAGCAGCACCTTCAGTGATCACTAATATATCGGCATTCATGATGTCGTAAGTATTAATGTCGGCTAATAAAGTACTAGCTACGTTTGGAATATTGCGTGTGCTTAAATAAATATTTTCATCGTACTCTGGAAGAATAACTAATGTTTTTTTGTTATCTAAGTTTAACTGACTAATTATAGTAGCAATGGTAGAAGTTTTTGGTGCTTTCATGTCAATGTCTTCTAACACTAATATAGCTTGGTCAATTGCTTTGTGAGATAAAGCAGAAATTTTTGCTAAGTCTTTTACTTTACGATTTAATTTAAAATCGTAGCTATGTGGTTTTGGTCCAAAAATAGTACCACCACCCTTATATAATGGGTTACGGATATTACCCTTACGAGCACCACCTGTACCTTTTTGCTTATGTAATTTTCTGCTCGCTCCTTGCACTTCGGCACGGGTCTTAACTTTATGTGTACCAGAACGACGTGCAGCTAAATACTGCTTCACTGCTAAATAAATAACGTGATCGTTTGGAGTTGCACCAAAAATTTCAGCAGGTAATTCAACCTGTCTGCCTGTTTTTTTGCCTTTTATATTTAATACTTCTAATTGCATGATTGTCGATTAATTGGTGATTACTTTTGGATTAAAACGATTGAACCGTTATTGCCTGGTACTGAACCACTAACAAGAACATAGTTTTTTTCTGGGAATAATTTTAATACCGTTAAGCCTTTTGTTTTAACGCGATCAGTACCCATACGGCCGGCCATACGCATACCTTTGAATACCCTTGCTGGATAAGACGATCCACCAATAGAACCTGGTGCACGAGAACGGTCATGTTGTCCGTGCGTGGCTTCACCCACACCGCTAAATCCGTGACGCTTTACAACCCCTTGGAAACCTTTACCTTTTGTAGTTCCTACTACTTCAACAGTATCGCCTTCGGCAAACATGTCTAAAGTAATAGTAGCACCTAAAGCTGCTTCTAATGAATAGTCGCGGAATTCTTTTACAAAACGCTTAGGAGCAGTCTGCGCTTTTGCGTAGTGATTAATTTCTGATTTTGTAGAATGCTTTTCTTTTTTGTCGCCTAACGCTAATTGTACTGCGCTATAGCCGTCAACATCATGTGTTTTCACTTGAGTGACTACGCATGGACCTGCTTCAATAATGGTACAAGCAATTTGCTTACCATCTTGACCAAAAATGCTGGTCATGCCAATTTTTTTTCCAATAATACCTTTCATCTGTTTGCGGTTTATGCCCCGCGTTTGGTTCTGAGGACATCCGATGATGATGCTACAGCTAATCGTTGATTTTCATCTTTCGATTTTTGTAGCTCGGATTCAATCCCTGTTTGCTGCCGACCTTTTCCTGAGTTTTCACAATTTTCATTGTGAAGGGGAAGTACCGGAAGTAAACAAACCTCGAAGGGCCTGTTTATATTTTTCTTTTATATTCAACCAGCGCTCCTTTTTCAACTGATGCATAATGGCTCAGTGATTGGGAGATGGATTTATAAATACTTATGCTTTGATCTCCACCTCAACACCTGATGGTAAGTCTAACTTACTAAGGGCGTCTACTGTTTTAGAAGAAGAAGTGTAGATATCCAATAAACGCTTGTGCGTTGCTAATTGGAACTGCTCACGACTTTTCTTATTCGCATGCGGTGAACGTAATACAGTAAATATGCGTTTGTGTGTAGGTAAAGGAATAGGACCTGTAACTACTGCACCTGTACTGCGTACGGTTTTTACGATTTTCTCAGCAGACTTGTCTACCAAGTTGTGATCGTAAGATTGTAATTTTATTCTAATTCTTTGAGACATAGCTATTTTTCCCAAATTATCTTGGGGTTGCAAAGGTAATGGGTTGTGGGGTAACATTCAAGAAATATTGCCCTTTTTTTAAATTATTTTTTAAAAAGGCTAAATCCACCTCATTTTAACTTTAAATAATTGACTATCATATAGATAAATGACAACTGAAGGTTCTATAAGGAGCTGAGAAAAACAAAAACCCTGCTCGATGTATCGAGCAGGGTTTAAATATCATTAGAGGTATTAATTAAGGTCCTTTATATTTATTAAAAGGACCTTAATTAAACTATTCGTCGTCTTTCGCCTTACCCTTATTTTTCGCCATCACTTCTTCAGCGATATTGTTCGGCGCTGGATTGTAGTGGCTAAACTCCATCGTAGATGTTGCACGACCAGAGCTTAAAGAACGAAGTTGTGTTACGTATCCAAACATTTCACTCAAAGGCACTTTCGCTTTGATAACTTGTAAGTTACCACGGCTATCCATACCTTCTAACATTCCACGACGACGGTTTAAGTCACCGGTAACGTCTCCCATGTATTGGTCTGGTGTAACTACTTCTACTTTCATGATAGGCTCAAGTAATGTAGGCTTCGCTTTTTTACCTGCAGTTCTGAAGGCAGCTTTAGCACATAATTCAAATGACATTGAATCAGAATCCACATCGTGGTAACTACCATCGGTAATACGCACTTTCATGTTGTTCACTGGGTAACCAGCTAAAACACCTTGTGTCATTGAAGTTTCAAAACCTTTATTAATAGCAGGAATAAATTCTTTTGGAATAGATCCTCCGAAAATATCATTTACGAATTGGAAATGCTTGTC
>JABMML010000267.1 GCA_013205585.1 Chitinophagaceae bacterium
TCTCCATGTAGTTGAATCATATCTAGTCCTGCCTTGGTTGCTATATCAATTACCTTTTCAGTAGTTTCATTTACAAATACGCCTACTTTTTTAGCATTAACAGGTTTAAAAGCAGCAATGTCTTCCAAACTCAAACTAGTTAAGGCATATCTTTTTGAACTTGGATAAAAAATAAATCCAATATAATTTGCTCCAACATTTACTATAGCATTAGCCCCCTCTATACTTGTTATACCACAAACTTTATATTGCATCTTAGTTAGTTTTAAGGGTACTAGTGAATAATTCAAATGCCTGGGCCGGATTTTCCTCTTTCATAAAATACTCCCCCATTAAAAAACCATCAAAGCCTTCTTTTTTTAATAAATGATACGTCTCTACACTATAAATACCACTTTCAGCAATACTTAATTTCTCTTTAGGCAGTTTATTTCTTAATTGCAATGAATGTTCAATATTCACTTCAAAAGACTTTAAACTTCTATTGTTAATACCTACTAAATCTACTTCATCACAAATATGTTCTAATTCAGTTTCGTCGTGTAGCTCTAATAAAACCTCTAAGCCTAAGGCTTTTGCCTTAGCTGCTAATAATTGAGTATTAGCGGGCGTTAAGCAAGAAGCAATTAATAAAATGACCGAAGCGCCATAAGCCTTTGCTTCTATAATTTGAAACTCATCAATGATAAATTCTTTTCTAAGCACTGGTATTTCATTTTGAATAGCAATAGATAAATCGTCTAAGCTACCTCCAAAAAATTCACTGTCAGTTAATACAGAAATACCTGCAGCCCCAAATTTATGATAAGCAGCTGTCACCTCTTTTACAGAAGCCTTATCATTAATAATTCCTTTAGAAGGAGACATTCTTTTAAATTCAGCAATAATGCCCGTAGTATGCTGCTTTTGTAAATTAGCTTTTAAAGAAAGGGCTTGTTTTGTAAATAAGGGCATGGCCTCTAATTGCGTAATGCTAATTTCATTTTTACGCGCAGCTACTTCCTTCAACTTATGAGTAACGATGCTAGCTAATATATTCGTGCCTGTTATTTTACTGCTCATTGTAGACTAATTAATTTTTCTAAACATTTATTAGCAGCCCCCGATTCGAAACTTGTAACCGCCGCTTGAAAGGCTAATTCGTAGTTATCATACTTGCCTGTTACAAATAATGCCATGGCTGCATTAGACAATACCACTGCATTTTGAGACCAGCTTCCCTTGCCTTGAATAATATTTTTAAATATAGTCGCTGCCTCTTCCACGGTTTTGCCCCCATGTAATTCTTGGCTAAATACTTTTTTCTTGCCTAATTGATAAGGCGTCATTATAAATTCACCCTTATTGGTGATAACCTTTGTATCGGTGGTTAAAGCAATTTCATCATAGCCATCTAAACTATGTATCAGGGTAAAATCTTTGCCAATAGATTGTAGTACATAATTATATATTCTAGCCATCTCTAAATTATACACACCAATTAACTGATACTTTGGTTGAGCAGGGTTCACAATAGGACCTAGCATATTAAAAAAAGTACGCACTCCCATATTTCTTCGAATAGGCCCCACTGTTTTTAAAGCTGGGTGAAACAAAGGGGCATGTAAAAAACAAATGCCTGCTTCTTTTACTTCTTTAGCCAGTACTGCTTCTTCATTTTTAAAAACATAGCCTAATTGCTCCATCACATTTGAAGCACCACTTACACTAGAAGCTCCATAGTTACCATGCTTCACTACTGTCTGTCCTGCACCGGCTACTATAAAACAGGCTAGTGTAGAAATATTGAAAGTATCTTTCCCATCTCCACCTGTACCCACTATATCTAATGCATCGTCCACCCCTAAATTTACTTTCACTGCTAAAGAAAGTAAGGCATCTCTAAAACCCATCAACTCCTCAATGGTAATACTGCGCATTAAATAAACCGTAACAAAGGAAGTAATTTCATGTTCATTATACTTGCCTTCAGATATTTCTACTAGTACATCCCTGGCCTGCTCTCTAGTTAAGGTCTTATGCTCAAATAAATATTGTAATAATTTTTTCATTCTTATTTTTTTAACCAATTAGATATGATAGTAGCACCTAATGGTGTTAACACACTCTCTGGATGGTATTGCACTGCTTTAATGTCATAATTTTTATGCTCTAAAGACATGATAAAACCTTGGTCGTCTTTAGAAGTAATTGTTAATTCGGCTGGAAAGTTATTTTCATCTACCACCCAGCTATGATAACGCCCTACATTAAATGTAGTAGGCATTCCTTCAAACAGACTTGATGCGGTTGTGATATGAACAGGTGTTGCAACACCATGATAAACCTTGCTTAGGTTGGTAAGTTGTCCTCCAAAATTTTCTCCAATAGCTTGCTGTCCTAAGCATACACCAAAAATAGATTTACTAGCTGCATATTCTTTTATTAGAGGCAATAACAAGCCAGACTCAGAAGGTAGGCCTGGACCAGGTGATAATAATATTTTATCAAAGGCCTTTATATCCTCTAATGCAATTTCATTATTTCTATGTACTTCCAAAGAAGCCATAGGCGATATCTCCCTAATCAACTGTACTAGGTTGTAGGTAAAGGAATCGTAATTATCAAAAACCAATATTTTCATTTTCACTTTTTTCTATGTTCAATAATTCTATTTCTATATTCAAAAATTAAGCATACATTTTTTCTGCTAATAAAATAGCCGTTTTTAAGGCGTTCAATTTATTATTCACTTCCTGCAATTCATTTTCTGGTACACTGGCAGCTACCACGCCTGCACCTGCTTGATAAGTAAGTGTATTTTGCTTACTTAAAAAAGTACGTATCATAATGGCTTGGTTACAAGAACCATCAAAACCTAGAAAACCAATACAACCCCCATAATACGACCTCTTAGTAGGCTCAATAGCATCAATTAACTGCATAGCTTTAAACTTAGGCGCACCACTTAAAGTGCCGGCAGGAAAAGTTTTAGAAACTAATTGCAAAGGGTTGGCATCTTTTGCCACTACCCCTTCTACCTCACTCACTAAATGAATTACATGACTATAATAATGTACCTGACGGTATTGTTTCACTTTTACTTCTGTGCAAACACGGCTTAAATCATTTCTTGCTAAGTCCACTAGCATTACATGCTCTGCATTTTCTTTAGGATCGTCTAATAATTGCTGGGTCATTTCAGCATCCTTGGCTTCATCGCCTGTTCTTTTAAAAGTGCCTGCAATAGGATGCACAATGGCCTTGCCATTTTTAATAATAATTTGCGCTTCAGGAGAAGAGCCCATTAATTTATAATCGCCGTAATCAAAGAAAAATAAATAAGGTGAGGGGTTAATATTTCGAAGTGTGCGGTATACATTAAACTCATCGCCTTGAAAGCTTTGTTGAAAGCGTCTACTTAATACAATTTGAAATACATCGCCACGCATACAATGCTGAATGCCCTTTTTCACTGCTTCACGGTACTGCTCATCAGTTAAATTAGAACTCTCTTCTCCTTTTATAGAGAAGGGATATTGAGGAAGGTCCTTACTTTTGATATAGGATACGAGTGCATTGTAATCGGAAGCAATACCTTCGATTTTATTTTCACAAATAAATATTTCGTCTTTAAAATGATTAAACGCAATCACATATTGATATAAACGATAGCGCATTAAAGGAATAATAGGTGCTCCTTCTTTAAATTGAATGGTATCAAAAAAGGGAATGGCGTCATAAGCGGTGTATCCATACAAACCTTGCGCAAAAGCAGCTTCTTTTATTTCCAACCCTTTCATTTCATATTGCTGCATATAGGTCCAAATACGATCGGGTGCATCGTGCACATTTTTAATAATTTCTTTTACAGGTTCTTGATTAGGATATTTATATTCTATCTCATTCAAGGAAGAAATTTCAATACCCCCAATAGCATTCACCCCAATAAAAGAATAGCTATTTTCAGCAGCATGAGAATCGGTGCTTTCTAATAAAATAGTGTCTCTGTATCTATCTCTCAAACGAAGATAAATACCAACTGGTGTAAATGTGTCTGCCAATATTTTAGTGACAGTGGTCTCAATTATCAATTTTTGCATATTCCTGCGGTCATTCGTTAAAAAAACAAACCCCAACATTGCTGTTAGGGTTCATGTATAATTTGACAATATAGTTATGTCACTACAATACCCTATCGGATTTTGTATGCCACCACCAACTATTGTTTATTTGTTCCATTCTATTGCAAATCTAAGACAATGTATAATTTCTACCAAAAAAACCTATAAAACCCCCTTGGTACTGGGTAGTTGGTTGCTATGAGGGTCGCGGTGAACAGCCATTTTGATAGCTTTTGCAAAGGCTTTAAAGATGGCCTCAATTTTATGGTGCTCATTTTCCCCTTGGCAGCTAATATTCAAATTGCATTTTGCAGCGTCGCTAAAGGATTTAAAGAAGTGGAAGAACATTTCTGTAGGCATTTCCCCTACTTTCTCTCTGCTAAATTGAGCATCCCAAACGATCCAATTACGGCCTCCAAAATCTATTAATACTTTTGCTTCAGCTTCGTCCATGGGAAGTGCAAAACCATATCGCTCCATGCCTCTTTTATCCGTTAAACCTTTTGAAAAGGCTTCTCCTAATGCTAAGCCAATATCTTCAATGGTATGGTGTTCATCAATATGTAAATCGCCATCGCAATGAATATTTAAATCAATTAAACCATGTCTTGCAATTTGCTCTAACATATGATCAAAAAATCCTATGCCTGTATGAATACTTGCCTTACCTGTACCGTCTAAGTTTAAGGATACTTTAATTGTAGTCTCTTTCGTATTTCTTTTATGCTCTACTTGTCGAAGACCTAGTTTCAAAAAAGAATAAATATCGCTCCAACTAGATGTTTCGAAAGCAATCGTATCTCTTAGTGCAAGTTCTTGTTCAGCACTAAGCACATGATTACCCGATTTTAAATAAATAGCTTTGCAACCTATGTTTTTAGCAAGCATAATGTCGGACCATCTATCTCCAATCACAAATGAATGATGAATATCAAATGATTCGTTTCCTATTAAATGTTTTACTAAAGCGTTTCCTGGTTTGCGTGTAGGCAAATTATCTTTTTCAAAACTGGAATCGATATGTATTTCATCAAATACAAAATCTTCTTTGGCTAAAGTATCCAGCATTAATGCTTGAGAAGCTTCAAAATTTTCTTTTGGATAAGAAGCAGTGCCCAGGCCATCTTGGTTCGTGACCATTACTTTATAATAGCCCAGTTCAGCCGCTATCTTATGTAAATTAGTAATAGCGCCTTGAACAAAACGTGTTTTTTCAATACTATCAACTTGATAATCTGATTTAGGTTCTTCCAAAATAACACCGTCTCTATCTATAAACAAAATGGGTCTCATATATTTTTACTTCTTGGCTGCTTTATTTTTAAGCAGGGCTGCTTTTACTTGACTAGTCGTTACTACGCCTGCTTTATTGGACCAGCTTGTTCTGATATAGGTTAATACATCTGCAATGGCGTCTTCTTTTAAATCCGGATTCGCAGCCATGGCATTATTATAATACATACCATCTAAGGCTATTCTTTCATCATAACCATTTCTAATTATCTTCACTAGTCTTGCTATATCTTTTCCATTCACATTGGTAGCGCCATCTAAAGGAGGGTTCATATTGGGCACGCCTCCACCATCGGATTGATGACAAACTAAACACCTGGTTTCATAAATTTTTTTCCCATTGATTTTGTTTTGCGCATTGCTATATTGCGCAATAACTAAAAAGCAAGACAATAAAATAATTTTTATTGCTCTATTCATTAAAAGATTCACCATACTTAATTAGCATTTATTTTTCAAACTTCTTTTTTAAAATATTTATTTACTATAACTGATTTTAAAAATGGCGCCCTTGGTATCATCGCTTACAAAAATAGAACCATCTGGACCTTGCGCCAAACCGCAGGGTCTTGCCTTAGCCTTACTTGGATTAGCTATTTTAGCGCCGTTTTCCGTGCCTGCAAATCCGTTAGCAAAAATTTCCCATTCACCAATAGCCTTGCCATCTTTAAAAGGCACAAAGGCTACAAAAAATCCTTCTTGAGGAAGCGGGGCTCTATTCCATGAACCATGGAAACTAATAAATGCTCCGTTTTTATATTTTGCAGGAAATTGATTGCCTGTGTAAAATAATACAGCCATTGGAGCCATATGCGCAGGAAATGCCACAGCTGGTTCTTTAAACTCACTAGATCCTTCTTTCTTACTATCTCCACCATATTCAGGAGAAACTATTTTTTTATGTTGACTAGGATCATAATAAACATAAGGCCAGCCTGCATTATCACCCTCTTTAATTTCATAAAAAGTTTCAGCAGGTATTTCTGCATTTTGTGCATCACTATATAAATTAGGATAAAAACTATTTAATTGATCACGGCCATGTTGTGCAACATATAACTGATTAGAATTTGTGTTCCAATCTAATCCAATTACATTTCGAAGACCAGTACCATAACGCTTACCATCTTTATAAGTTTGATTTTCTTTACTTCCATCAAATTTCCAAATACCTCCAGCAGAATCTAAAATAGGGCAAGGCATCATTCCTTGAGAACCTGGCATTCTATCTTTTTCTTGACAAGCATTAGAATAAGCACCTATGTTAACATAAATATTGTTAGCCATATCAAATGTGATTGACTTTGAATTATGTTGTCTTCTATCAATTAACCCACTAACAATGGTTACAGGGGCCAGCGGATTAACCACTTCATCTTTGCTATTTAATTCATATTTAAAAATGGCTTCATTAGAACTAGCATATAAACTATTTCCTTTTACAAAAATTCCTGTACCACCATATTTTGCCCAACCATTAATTTTATCGGCTACTCCATCGTTATTGGCATCTTCTAATCTTACAATTGAATTACCTTCTTTATTAGGATTATTTAATTTTGCAAAAATAACGCCCGACTTTGTGATGGCTATATGTCTTGCACCTCCAATATTATTGGCATATAAATTAGCCTTGAACCCTTCAGGTAATTTTAAACCCGCATTATCTTGCGCCAAAACAGGCAGCGAAAAAGCTAAAAAAGCAATACTTAATAATTGAATCTGTTTTTTCATAATAGTACTATTTATTTAAAATAAGTTGAATATGTAATTTAACAAAATTAACTTAAACGGAGGCATTGGGGAAAGTTATTTCTATCCACTGAGCCATCGCATCTACCAATTCTGTGTTTTCTTGCTCATTGCCTACTGTAATTCTTAAACTATTGGCACAATTTTCTAGACCAGACCTATCTCTTACCACAATACCCTTGGTTAATAAGAACTCATACAAGCTTCTTGCATTAGGTATTTTGACTAGTAAAAAATTAGTATCTGAGGGGTATACCTTTTCTACATAAGGCATGCTTTCTATTACTTCTTTTAAAGCATTACGCATGTCTACTAAATGCATAATCATATCATTCACCTGGCCAACTTCCTCTAATGCTGTTAAAGCTAATTCTTGGGCTACAATACTAATATTATAAGGCGGTTTTACTTTATTCATGTAACCAATAATGTCTTTGCTTGCAAAAGCCATACCCAATCTTATACCTGCAAGCCCCCATGCTTTACTTAAAGTTTGAAGTACCACTAAATTGGGATAATCAATTAAAGACTGCGCAAAGGACTTTTGTTTTGAAAAATTAATATAAGCCTCGTCCACCACCACTATTCCATTGAAATGATTTAAGATGGTTTCAATATCAATCCTATCTAATGAATTGCCTGTAGGATTATTGGGTGAACATATCCAAATAATTTTAGTGTTTTCATTGACCAACTGTTCAATATGCGCCACATTTAATTGATAATTCTCAAGCAAGGGCGCCAATTTAATTTCAATATTATTAATATTCGCACTTACTTCATACATAGGATAGGTGGGAGGACAAATAATAATATTGTCTTTGCCAGGAATACAGAAAGTTCGATATAAATTATCGATACACTCATCACTACCATTGCCAATAAATATTTGTGCCGCTTCTATTTGTTTAATAAAGGCTAATTTTTCTTTTAACTTTTTTTGATAAGGATCGGGATAACGATTATACCATTTTGTTAAAGGAGATCCCAAACTGTTTTCGTTCGCATCTAATAATACATTCGCGTTTCCTGTATATTCTTCTTTAGCAGATGAGTAGGCTTTTAATATTTCAATATTGGGCCTTACTATTTTTTTGATATCAAATTGCATAGCCTTAAATTTTAGATTTTATCCATTCCACTCTTAATTCAACGGCCTTACTATGCGCCTGCAAACCCTCTGCTGTAGCCATTTCTATAACAGTAGGTGCAATATTTTCTAGCCCTCTTTCTGTTAATTGCTGAAAGGTAATTTTCTTCACAAAAGAATCCATACTTACTCCACTATAGGCTTTCGCAAAACCATTGGTAGGCAGTGTATGATTGGTACCACTTGCATAATCACCCACCGATTCTGGAGAAAAGTTGCCAATAAAAATAGAGCCCGCATTGATAATTTTTTCAGCTACTTGTGCAGCATTATTTATAGATAAAATTAAATGTTCGGGTGCATATTCATTCATCATTGCAATCGCCTCTTCTGTATTTTCAATTACAATGGCTTTAGAATGAGCCAAGGCCTTAGTGGCTAGTTCTTTTCTAGGCAGTAATACTAATTGCATATCCAATTCTTTTTGAACTTGCTCTACTATGTCTATACTATTTGCAATAAGTATTACTTGACTATCGGCACCATGTTCGGCTTGTGATAATAAATCGGCAGCCACAAAAGAAGCGATACTTGTTTCATCGGCGTATACACATACTTCACTAGGACCAGCTGGCATATCAATGGCTACTCCTTCTTGTTGAATAATTTGTTTAGCGGCCGTTACATACTGATTTCCTGGACCAAATATTTTATATACTTTAGGTACCGAAGCTGTGCCATAAGCAAGTGCTCCAATAGCTTGTACACCACCCATTGTAAAAATAGCTGTCACGCCCACTAAAGAAGCTGCATAAATAATGGCTGGATTAATTTCTCCTTTTTCATTCGGAGGCGTACATAAAATAATTTCTTTACAGCCCGCCAATTTTGCAGGAATGCCCAACATAAGTACTGTTGAAAATAAAGGAGCAGAACCACCAGGAATATAAATACCGACTTTTTCAATGCCCACCGACTTTCTCCAACACCAAACCCCCGGCATGGTTTCTATTCTTTCTTCTTTTTGTATTTGTCCCTGATGAAAAACTTCAATATTTACTTTAGCTAATTGAATAGCGGTTTTTAAACCAGGGGTTAAAGCCTTTTCAGCTGCCTCTATTTTTTCAGCACTCAATTTAAAATTACTTAATGCTACTTTGTCAAAAGCTAAGGTATATTCTTTTACAGCGGCGTCTCCCCTTTGCTTCACGGCTAGTAATATTTCTCTCACTTTAGCCTCTAAAGGGGCAGCATCAAATTGAGGTCGCGCTAAGATACTAGGCCAGTCTTTCTTTGTAGGTTCTTTAAATACTTGAATCATTATAATATCATTTTTTCAATAGGCACCACCAATATTCCTTCGGCACCTGCTAGTTTTAACTGTTCAATAATTTCCCAAAAATCGCTTTCGTCTATTACACTATGCACACTACTCCAACCCGGCGTAGCCAAGGCCACCACCGTAGGACTTTTCATACCTGGTAATAAAGAAATTATTTTTTCTAATTTATCATTCGGTGCATTTAATAAAACATATTTATTACGCTTTGCTTTTTTAACCGATTCAATTCTAAATAATAATTTTTGCAAAATAGCTTCCGCTTCAGGTGCTAAAGCCTTTCTTTTAATAAGAACCGCTTGAGAATCTAAAATAGTTTCTGCTTCTTTTAATCCATTCATAAATAAAGTAGAGCCACTGCTTACTAAATCACAAATAATATCGGCAAGTCCAATGCCTGGGGCAATTTCCACACTTCCACTAATTTCATGTATCTCTGCTTTAATACCATGCTTGTCTAAATAACCCTGCACAAGTACTGGATAACTTGTAGCAATTTTTTTACCCGATAAATAGGCAGGTCCTGTAAAATTTTCATTTTTTTGAACCGCGAAACTAAGTCTACATTTTCCAAAACCTAAACTATAGGAAACTTCTACTTTTTTAGCTTTTTCATACACTACATTCTCTCCCACAAAGCCAATATCCGCTACGCCGTCTTCCACGTATTGAGGAATATCGTCATCTCTTAAAAAAAATAACTCAATGGGAAAATTAGTCGCTTCCGCTTTTAGCTTATTGACGCCATTACCAATATCAATGCCTGCTTCTTTTAATAAACGCATTGAATCGTCGTGCAGTCGACCCGACTTCTGAATAGCTAATTTTAAACGCATATTATTTATATTATATATTTTACTTGACTGACTATAAACTAAAAGGGCTTACTTGTTAGTAAGCCCTTTGGTTAAATATAGTTACATACCTACACCCATAGCCTACCCATTGGATAGCAAATGCAAATGATGTGTATGATTGTTTAGTGTCATGGTGCAAATTTACGACCCTTTTAGAAATTCCCCAACAAAAAAGAAATATTTTGACTAATTTGCTAGCACAAATTTCAATAATTCACTAATAACAATTGTTTTTATGCGTATTCTGCCCCTAACTATGATTTTAACGGTTCTTTCTTTGTCTTTTTGTGCTCAGAAAGAAGCACCAGCTCCTGCTCCTGTAGTAGTAACACCTACTACACCCACAACACCTACTACCCCAACAGACACAGCTAAAAAGCTAGTTTGGTCGGATGAGTTTGATAAAGGCAGTTTACCTGATACGACCAAATGGAAATATAATATAGGTACTGGTTCAAATGGCTGGGGCAATAATGAATCGCAATACTATACCAGGGATTCTACCAATGCAAGAATTGAAAATGGCAACTTAATAATAGAAGCTAGAAAGGAAAGCAGAGGTGGTAAAAATTATACTTCTGCAAGATTACTAACACAAGGCAAAGCCTCTTGGACTTATGGACGATTTGAAATAAGAGCAAAGCTTCCTAAAGGCGTTGGTTCATGGCCTGCTATTTGGATGCTAGGAGATAATATTGAAGGACCAGGTGCTGTGGGTTGGCCTGCTTGTGGAGAAATTGATATCATGGAACATACAGGCAAGGATTTAGGTCTTGTTCATTTTTCAGCGCATTCTAAATTACTTAACTGGACCCTAGGTACTCAAAAAACATATAAAACCAATATTGAAAACGTGACCGATGTCTTTCATATTTATAGCATTGATTGGACCAAGGACATGATTAAGTTTTATATAGATGGTGTATTGTATTATAATGTAGGTAACGATGGAAGAGGCGTAGACGCTTACCCGTTTATGGCTCCTGAATTTTTACTTTTAAATGTAGCGGTAGGTGGCAATTTTGCTGGCAACACCATTGATGATACTATTTTCCCTTGTAGAATGGTAGTGGATTATGTAAGAGTGTACCAATAAATTGAATAAAAAATAAAAATATGTTTCAAACAATGCCATTTTTTTTAGTAGCTCACTTTAAAAAAATTGTTTTTATTTTTATTTTTTCAACTGCTGCGATTATTTCTTTTGCACAAAACCTTGCACCCGCTCCTAGTTTATTAATTCCTAACTTATTAGTGGGATCTTATACTAAAAAAGGAAGCAAGGGTATTTATGTATTATCATTTGATACAGCTACAGGCAAGGCTACTGAAATAAGTCATACTGAAACTGCGTCCAATCCTTCTTTTTTAACTATTTCAAAAGACCACGGGCAAGTGTACGCTACGAATGAAGATAGTGATGGCAAAATTAGCGCCTACTCATTTGTAGATAATAAATTGAAATTAATTCAAGAGAAAATATCCAAGGGTGCGCATCCTTGCTACATTACATTAAGCCCTGACCAATCCAATTTATTCGTTGCCAACTATAGTGGAGGAAGTATTACTAGCTACCACCGATTTGCCGATGGCCGACTATCCAACCCGCAACAATTTATTCAACATGAAGGCAAAAGTGTAAATGAAGCAAGGCAAGAGAAAGCACATGTACATGGCATATTTTTTTCACCCGATGGAAAATATGTATTGACCCCCGATTTAGGCATGGATGAAATTTCTATTTATCCTTACCA
>JABMML010000268.1 GCA_013205585.1 Chitinophagaceae bacterium
AGCATTAATTTATAGTCATCACTAATGACTAGCGGTGGTGCATTGCGACTATTTAATGTTAATTCTAAGTTGCCATTATTAATAAGCACGGTAAAATCTGGAATAATATATTTATCGGCCTCGCTCATATGCCCATCCTCAGCCCCTGGCTTAGGGTTGAGAGAAATTATTTGATGAAGTACCTCTTTCATTTGAGCCTCCTCTAAATGTAAACTCTTCTGAATTTTATCATAGTGCTTGCGGGTAAATTCTTCAAAATGTTTTTCTATGACTATAATAGCCAGTTTTCTTATTTCATCTGAAGTAGGGTCTTGCAGGGCTTCCTCTCTTAGTTCGGCTTGCTTTCTTCTTAATTGAATTAATAAACATTCTTGTAAGTTTCTAGCACCAATACCCGGTGGATCAAATTGCTGCACTTTTAATAACAAGGCTTCAATTTCTTTTTCTTCCACCCACATGCTTTGTTTAAACGCTAAATCATCGGCAATAGATTGCAAGGCCCTTCTCAAATAACCATCATCATCTAAACTCCCTACAATTTGTTCTGCAATTTTATATTCATGGTCGGCCAAATCCAACATACTCAATTGATCCATTAATAATTCATGTAAACTTTGTTCTGCTCTAATGGGAATGACTTTGTCATTATCTAATTCTGGATAATAATCGTCCTTGGTTTTATAATCAGCTACATCTCCTTCATCGTCAAAACTATAATCACTTAATTCTTCATTACTCATTTCAAATTCATCCACTGGAATGGCTTCCTCTTCTTCTAAACTACCTTGCAATAAATCATCTGGCATTTCTTCTACCGACTTTTCCATATCTCCTTCCAATAAATCGGCGTTCATTTCTAGGGCTGGGTTTTCTTCCAACTCTTCTTTTACTCTTTGCTCTATTTGAGCAGTAGGAATTTGCAACAACTTCATCAGTTGTATTTGCTGAGGCGACAACCTTTGTAATTGTCTTTGCTGCAAGGATTGGCCTAATGACATAATCGCTGCTTTAAGAAATTGCCTTTTCTATCACTTTTAAAAATGTAGCTCCTTTTTCATGTACTTGCGCTTCGGTCCAAGTTAAACTAATGGCTGTGGAAATGGCCCTACTCATAATGGCATCGCTTTTTTCAAATGTTTTTGTACTTAATGCAACAAGTGCTTTTTGCTGAGGCTCATTTAAGGCAGACAAGCTTTGTACATTTTTAAGATGTGCCCACTTTTTGATATAATGCCAATTGTTAGCATACCAATAAAAATTACCCGCTAATATATTGGCTTGCTTCATTGCCTCTATTACTTTTTCAGTGGCTTGCTGTGAAGGTAAAAACCAAGTTAAAAAACTGCCACTATCTCCTGCAGGGTCCGGCACTGTTCTAAATGCAATACCTGGTACTTTCTCCATATAAGATTTTAAAATTTGATTGTTCTTTTTTTGAATAGTTAAAAACTGATCTAATTTTCTTATTTGAGCAAGACCAACGGCTGCATGCAATTCACTAATTCTAAAATTATAACCCAAGAAAGGATGTAAATCGGCTCCTCTATCAACGCCTGCATGATCATGTCCATGATCGGTGTAGGCATCTGCTTTGGTATACACTTCTTTACTATTTGTCATCACCACACCACCTTCACCACAAGTAATTGTTTTTACAAAGTCAAAAGAAAAAGTACCTGCATGACCAATACTACCTAATGGCTTTCCTTTATAAGTGCCTCCGATACTTTGACAAGCATCTTCCAATAAGATTAAATTATGTTTATCGCAGATGGCCTTTAAGGCATCTAAATCGGCCATGCTTCCGCACATATGCACGGGCATGATACATTTTGTTTTAGGGGTAATGGCTGCTTCCACTGCTGCTGGGTCTAAGGTAAGTGAGCTATCAATATCCACTAAAATAGGAACAGCACCCACACTTAAAATGGCTTCAAAACTTGCCACAAAAGTAAAGGCAGGCATAATAACTTCGTCCCCAACACCCACACCTAAGGAAACCATGGCGGTGGTTAAAGCCCCGGTACCACTAGAGGTTAATTGTGCATATTGAGTGCCAAAACGACTACAAATAGCCTGTTCTAGCTCTTTTGATTTCCACATCCCATTTCTAGGACCATCAAAGCCATAACGCATTAGAATACCGGTCTCTAAGACCTCATTCACTTCTTTTTTTTCTTCTGCTCCAAACATTTCAAAACCTGGCATACCCTTTATTTTTATTGATAAACAAAGGTAGTTTAAAAAACGAAAATTGGGTGTTTTTCAGTAATTTGCGCCCGTAAAATAACTATACCGAATTTATGGAATACAGCAAATTGATCGCCGTGTCTGGCCTATCAGGATTATTTGAATTAATGACCAGCAAAAGCGATGGCGCGATAGCTAAATCACTAGAAAATGATACGACTCAATTCATTAGCTCTAGGGCGCACCAGTTCTCTCATTTAGAGAGTATTGAGGTATTTACCACCCGCGAAAACGTTTTTTTAGCGGAAGTATTCATAGCCATGGGTAAATCTAAAGAGGCCTTACCCAATGAGAAAGAGCCAAAATCGGTAGAAGCCTACTTTAAAAAGGCCTTCCCCAATATGGACTTCACAAGAGTATATCCGAGTGATATGAAAAAAATGATAAAATGGTTTGCGCAACTTCAAAAGCATAAGGTAGAACCTACTTTGCCTGAGGCGGACGACGAGTCGGAAGCGGAAGAAGAGCAAAAGGCATAAGCCTTTTGCGATGACAGAGTCACACTAATTTAGGCCTTTGCTGATGACAGAGTAACACTCCTTTAAATTTACCTCCTCTAACTTATATAAAAAGCTTACCTAACCTAGGGTAAGTTTTTTTTTATCCTTAAATTGCAATACCATCAATTGTTCTAAAAGCGGTTGCAAAAAAATATACATGAAAAAAATAGTACTCATTATTACGCTTTCCTTATTATTTATTGCACAGGGCTTTGCGCAAAGCAAGGAAGAAAAAAAATGGATTAAAAATCAATTCAAGCAATTGTCATTAGACGAAAAGATTGCTCAATTAATGATTATTAGAGCGCATAGTAATTGGGATGCTAAAAAATTAGATACCCTAGCAGCGCTGATTAAAAAGTACAATGTGGGTGGTTTATGTTTTTTTCAAGGAGGTCCTGTGAGAGAAGCGGTGCAAACAAACTATTATCAATCTATTGCTAAAACCCCGCTACTTATTACCATGGATGCAGAATGGGGAGTGGGTATGAGGCTAGACAGTGTTGAAATGTTTCCAAGACAACTTTCATTAGGTGCCATTTCTTCTGATCATTTAGTGTATCAAATGGGCGCTGCCGTAGCAGCTCAATGTAAAAGATTAGGCATACAAGTAAATTATGCACCAGATGTAGACATCAATAATAATCCAAGCAACCCAGTTATTAATGAGCGAAGTTTTGGTCAAAATAAACAAAGAGTCATTCAACATGGTATTGCCTTTATGAAAGGCTTGCAAGACAATGGTGTAATGGCCACTGCTAAACATTTCCCAGGACATGGAGACGTATCGGTAGATTCTCATGTAGATATTCCTGTGATTAATAAAAGCATGGAGCAATTAACACAAATGGAACTAGCTCCTTTCAAAGCCTTGATTGATGCAGGTATTGAATCGGTGATGGTAGGACATTTATCGGTGCCTGCTATTGACAACAGACCTAAGTATGCTACTTCTTTATCTTCAAAAGCCATTCATGATTTACTAAAAAGAGATTTAGGCTTTAAAGGCATTGCAGTAACAGATGCTTTAGATATGCAAGCCATTAGCAATTATTTTCCTAAAGGAGAAGCCAATGTACAAGCCCTACTTGCCGGTAATGATATGCTTTGTTTGCCTGGCGATATTGGAGCCTCTATTGAAAAAATAAAATTAGCGATTAAAGAAAAGCGCATCACTAAAAAAGATATTGACCAAAGAGTTAAAAAGATATTGGCAGCAAAATATAAATATGGTCTAAGTAATTTTCAACCCATTGATACCACTAATATTATTGCAGATTTAAATAAATCGGTAGGGGCCATTAAATCTCAAATGGCAGCGCAGTCACTTAGTTTTGTAAAACCTAGCGCAGGGGCTAGTATGGGGCTTCAAAAAAAGACAGCCTATATTGCCTTAAATCTTGTAAAACCAAATTTGTTAACAAAAATACTTACAGAAAAATACGGTTTCCAAATATTTTATATCAATGCTAAAGATAGTAGCGCCCTTGAAACAGTGAAAAAATCGGTAACTCAGTTTGATCAAGTCATTGTGGGCTTACATAATTATAATCGTAAGCCTGCCAATCATTTTGAAATACCTAGTCAAATGATTCAATTTTTAAATGAAGCGCATCCTACCAATTGGTTTCATTTAATTTTTGGTAACCCTTATGCAGTAGGTGAATTTAGTAAAATACAAAATATCTTATTTGCCTACGAAGACAATTCCTTTTAACAAGAAGCTGTACTTCATTTGATCGAAGGTAAAATACAAGCTACAGGAGAG
>JABMML010000269.1 GCA_013205585.1 Chitinophagaceae bacterium
AAGCCAAAGAAAAATGGGGTGTATTAAGTACAGATACAGAAGGTAAAATAAGTACTGAAACCATACCTAGTCTTGCAGGTAATTACGGAACCTTTTATGAGAAAATGGCTGCGGCTATAAACCATAATGAAGCTGTCCCTACTTCTGCAAAGCATGGCGCAGCTATTATACGCATACTAGAAGCAGCAAGATCAAGCTTTGCCGCAGGAAAAATAATAGGGCTATAATTCAACCGACATTAACTCTTTGCCTAAATTGTGAAAAGCTAATTTTATTTTATTTATTTGCTCTACCCTAGGCTTACGATGTAAATTGGCATAATGATTTAATTGCTTTTGATTAATTCCTGAATATTTTTCCAAAGCCGAACCTGTGATAACATTCTTGTAGTATTTCAATAAACTTTGGGTATTAAATTTGTATACCAAATCGTATTTACCCCTAAATGACACCAGTACCGTTTCTCCATCTTCCCTAATACCTTCTAAATGAAATTGAATTGCTTCTTGAATTTTATTTTTTATTTCATCGGGTGTCCTTCCAGTAGAAACACAACCAGGCAGTAATGGTACATGTGCTGAAAAGTTTTTACCAGCAAAGAAAATTTCAACGATATTTTTTTTCATAATGGTAATATTATAGTTTACAATAAACCTGCTTGTTTTAAAATTGACTTCACAATCACATGTTCTAATACTTCACTTTTACCATGATCAGGGATAGTGACTCTCCCTTTCTTTATTGGATGCTTATATTGCTTATGGCTTCCTTTTTGAGCATATAAGACCCAACCATCAAGTTCAATTATCTTAATCATCTCCTTAACCTTTTTTATCATTTGGCTTGATTTTACAAAGATATATAATTATATATCATTAATAAATAAAATATTAAAGCTAAATTGAAGAAATTAAAAAGGAATAAACCGCAAAACAGATTAAACTTATACGTTCGGAGATTTTCTAAGATGTTGATAAATAAACTAATAAAAAAAGCCCCGATAAATCGAGGCTTGCTTAAAATGATTTGACAATGCTTACATTTTCTTAGCGTCTTCCAAGAACTTCGCTAAGCCTATATCGGTTAAAGGATGTTTTAACAATCCTAAAATAGAATCTAAAGGACAGGTACAAACATCGGCACCAGCTTCTGCTGCTTTTACAATATGTAAAGCATTACGAATAGAAGCTGCTAATATTTGAGATTTGAAACCTTGTACATCGTAGATATGTCTAATTTGACTAATTAATTCCATTCCATCCCAAGAGCTATCGTCAATTCTACCAATAAATGGAGAAACATAAGTAGCCCCTGCCTTCGCTGCAAGAATTGCTTGACCTGCAGAGAAAATTAAAGTACAGTTAGTACGAATACCATTGTCGGTAAACCACTTAATAGCTTTAATGCCGTCTTTAATCATGGGCACTTTCACCACAATGTTCTTATGAATAGCTGCTAATTTTTTACCTTCTTCTACCATCGTAGCAAAATCGGTAGATAAAACTTCTGCACTAATATCTCCATTCACTAATTCGCAAATAGCTTTATAATGTGCTGCAATTGCCGCCTCACCCTTAACACCCACTTGCGCCATTAAACTAGGATTCGTGGTTACACCATCTAAAATGCCTAAGTCATTGGCTTCTTTAATTTGAGCTAAATTACCTGTGTCAATGAAAAACTTCATACAAATTGTTTTAATAATTGTCTACAATAATAAAAAATGGCAGGCTACTTACATCACACCGCTCAACCATCTATCCTTGCTGCATTCCTGCCCTGGGGAGTTTCAACAGGAGCTGGTTGTGTAAGACCTGCCGCTGCAAATATAGCAAAAAAATACTACCAATTTTGCCTAGAATTAACAGCGCCAAAACCTATGATATGGTCGTGTCTTGCGCCTGGAGGTCGGTAATAAACCATTATAGAATAATTATTTTCCGTCTCCCAATGATTGCCCTCTGTTTCGGTAAAATCGTTCATAGGATTTACTCCCTCCCTATCTCTTAGTATATAATTATAACTATAATACCCTTGCTTTAATAACAAGGTTTTTTTATAATAACCCAAGGCTAGGTCGAAAATCATTTCTGCTTCTTTGTTTATACTATTATTAGTAAGTGCTCCAAATAAATATAATTTTTGACCCATCAATGGAATTTTATCCATGGGTATATAGGTAAAATTTACTTGCGCATAATCGTTTTGATTTTCACTTTGCAGTGATTCTGTATTGCTAATCATAAAACCTCCATTCAAGTCGTTGAAAGTATAATAGG
>JABMML010000270.1 GCA_013205585.1 Chitinophagaceae bacterium
ATCATAGAAAATATAAAATCGTCTTTATGTTTTTTAATTTTATCAAAAGCCAATGGATAATATTTTTCAATCTCAAATAAAGCCAAAGGGTTCATTCTGTTAAACATTTCTTGAATCACAGACATTAATAGGAATATTTCATGCACCGCATTATCCGCAGCTTGGGTGCTTTGATTACATAATAAGGCATGGTTGGCTAGTTCAAATTCCACCACTGAGCCTACCAAGGCGTCTTTATCTTTAAAATACTGGTAAATGGTCTTTTTGCTTATGCCCAACTGAGTAGCCAAGTCATCCATGGTAACATGTTTGACCCCAGCTTGGAACATCAATTCGCGGGCTTTATTGAGAATTCTATCTTGCATAGGTAGTTTTGAAGGCGCAAAACTACGGAAACTTAACTCGTTTTCAAAGTTTCCGAGCTTATTTTTTTATTATTTATGCCGAATGGCAAAATTGTTTGAAATTTGAGCCTTAATACTAGTCCAAATGCCCAATATCAGGCGTCAATTATTCAAGCAAAAAATATTAACTGCCCTAGCGCAGCGCTTTTTTCAAGGGGTCATTGTGCTGGCACCTATTGGGGTCACTATTTGGGTAGTGGTAAGTTTATTTAATTGGGTCGATAATTTTTTACCCAATCTGCTCAATTTTATTTTTCCTCAACAATTTGCAGAAGTCAATGGACAAATTCCTAAAGTCACTGGACTAGGTTTTTTAGTAGCCATTGCACTTGTATTAGTAGTAGGTTGGTTGTCTTCTTTATTTTTTGTAGAAAGAGTGATGTCCATCTTTGATAGGCTTTTAGAAAAAACACCGGGCGTAAAAATTATTTATTCTTCAGTGAAAGATTTTTTAGAAGCCTTCGCAGGTAATAAGAAAAAATTTGATAAACCCGTTTTGGTTTGTATTGATGCAGATGATATTTGGAGAATAGGATTTATTACACAAGAAAACTGTGAACATTTAGGATTAAAAGATCATGTCACTGTATATGTGCCACATTCCTATGCGATATCAGGCATATCCTTTATTTTACCATTATCCAAAACTAGAAAATTACCAAAAAATATCAATGCTGCAGAAGCAATGAAATATGCTATTTCAGGCGGAGTGACTACTGTTGACGAGCTTACATCAAATAAAGAAGCTGATCTAAACCACCATGCAAACTAATATTTAATTTATAATTCAATAATGCAATTGCACAATTTTAATTCAGGCCCTTCTATTTTACCAAAAGAGGTTTTAGAACAATCAGCAGCGGCTATTCATAATTTTAATAATACGGGTTTATCTATTTTAGAAATAGGACATCGTAGTGCTCATTTTGTAGAAGTGGTTACAGAAGCACAAACTATTGTAAAAAAATTAATGGGCTTAGACGACGCCTATGAAGTTTTATTTTTACAAGGGGGTGCCACTATGCAGTTTATGCAAGTGCCTATGAATTTATTAGACGAAAACGGTTTAGCAGCTATTTGTGACAATGGAATATGGGGCAGTAAAGCAGTTAAAGAAGCTAGTTTATTTGGACCCGTAAAAGTAGTTTCAGATACTGCCGATAAAAAACATACTTATATAAATAAAGTATTAGATATTCCTTCAAATGCTACTTATTTACATATTACCACTAACAATACAGTAGAGGGAACCCAATGGCATAGCTATCCTCAGACTACTGCCTTACTTATTGGAGATATGAGTTCTGATATATTTTGTAGACCTACGAATTTTAAAGCTTTTGATTTAATCTATGCAGGGGCACAAAAAAATATGGGTGCTGCAGGTGTTACGATGGTGGTGGTTAAAAAAGATATTTTAGGAAAGGTCAATAGAAAAATTCCAGCCATCTTAGATTACAGAAAACATATTGAAGCGGGTTCATTACTAAACACACCTCCTGTTTTTTCTATATATGTAAGTTTACTAACCCTGCGTTGGATAGAAGCGCAAGGCGGCTTAGCTGCAATGGAAAAATTAAACTTAGCAAAAGCTAATTTATTATACAATACCATTGATAGTTCAACTGCTTTTCATTGTCCTATTGCGAAAGATGATAGAAGCATAATGAATGCTGTTCTCTTTTTAACAGATACTTCCAAAGAAGAAGCTTTTTTAGCCTTATGTAAAAAAGAAGGAATGATTGGTGTAAAAGGTTACAGAACAGTGGGAGGCATTCGAGTGAGTATGTATAATGCCTTGCCTTATTCAAGTGTAGAAGCTTTCTGCAACATGATGAAATCATTCGCTGAAAAAATTTAATTCTCAACAAAAAGAACGAACTTTGCGGCCATGGCAAAAATAAGTCCCTTTGAAGCATTAAGACCTCAGCCTCAACTAGCAAAACAAGTTGCTAGCAAACCTTACGATGTTTTAAATAGTGTAGAAGCAAAAATAGAAGCAGTAGGTAATGCCTATTCTTTTTTGCACATTACAAAAAGTGAAATTGGTTTACCAGAAAATACAGATGTACATAGTCAAGAAGTATATCAATTGGCTTTAGAAAATTTAAATGCATTTATACAAAGAGATGTACTTTTTAAAGAATCAAAGCCTTGCTATTATATTTATCAACTCATTATGGATGGCCGCGCACAAACAGGTTTAGTTTGCGTAAGTAGTATTGATGATTATAATAATGACATTATTAAAAAGCATGAATTCACGCGTCCCGAAAAAGAATTAGATAGAATCAATCATATCAAGACTTCTGGAGCTCAAACGGGTAATGTGTTTTTAGCCTACCGCAACCAAGCAAGCATTGATACCATTATAGATAAATGGAAAACGACTAAAAACCCTGTCTACGATTTTACGGCAGAAGACGGTATTCAACATACCGTATGGGCTGTAAGTGATGAAACTATTATTGATCAAATCACCCATTTGTTTGCAACTGAAGTGCCTTGCACTTATATCGCAGATGGTCATCATAGAGCAGCCTCAGCAGCTAAAGTAAAATTAGCTATTAGTGAAGAAGCGGTGAAGCCAGGTGATGAAGCTAAAAAAGTATCTGATTATTTTTTAACGACTTTATTTCCCTCTAATCAATTAGCCATCCTAGATTACAACCGTCTGGTAAAAGATTTAAACGGGTTAAGTCCTGCTGAATTTATTGCAGCGCTTGAAAACGATTTTACCATTCAAAAACAAGAGTCTGCTTTCAAGCCAACGGCCCTGCATAGTTTTGGAATGTATTTAGAAAATACTTGGTATCAATTAACGGCGAAGCCAGG
>JABMML010000271.1 GCA_013205585.1 Chitinophagaceae bacterium
GATGATTTTGGTGTGGAAGAAAAAAGAAAAAACTGGGAGCAAAAAACATATACAAAGGTGATTGAGCGTCAGGCTTTTTTAGATCAATTAATAAATGATGAACATGAAATTGATATCATCATTCACTTAGGCGCTAGAACCGATACAACTGAATTTAATTATGCCATTCACGAAGAACTGAATGTAGAATATTCAAAATCCCTTTGGCAGTTCGCTACAAGAAAACAAATTCCACTTATTTACGCTTCTTCTGCTGCAACTTATGGAAGTGGAGAACATGGTTATGATGACAGCCATACTATCTTAGATCAACTTCAGCCACTCAACGCATACGGTATCAGTAAAAATGAATTTGATAAATGGGCAATTGCACAAATCGAACAGCCTCCTTTATGGACAGGCTTGAAGTTCTTTAATGTATATGGTCCGAATGAAGGGCATAAGGCTAGAATGGCCAGTGTTATTTTTCATGCCTTTAATCAAATTAAAGAAACCGGCTTAGTGAAATTATTTAAAAGCCACCGCCCCGATTTTAAAGACGGAGAACAACTAAGAGATTTTATTTATGTAAAAGACTTAGTAGATGTGATTGGATGGATGATGCACGAAATATTTGCTTCTAATTGGACTTCGGCCAAAAATGGTTTATATAATTTAGGTACCGGAAAGGCTAGAAGCTTTTATGATTTAGCTGCTAATACTTTTATAGCACAAGGTTTAAAACCTAATATTGAATTTATTGATATGCCTTTGGATATTAGAGATAAATATCAATATTTTACAGAAGCGAATATGGCAAAACTGCGCGCTGCAGGTTACGAAAAACCTTTCTCAACGCTTGAAGAAGGGGTACAAGATTATGTTGCCAATTACTTAGTGCCTGCGAAAGGCTACTAACTTTTCCAATCTTAGATATATTCTAATTGGTTATTAGTGTATTTAAAAATTTTCATTTGAATTAATCTATTTTGAGACGAGCTTTCGAGCATTGCGCAGAGCGAGTCGAGAAATAGTGGTTAATTCAAATGCTTGCCAGGGTGGCGTTGCTTTTTTATTGGGAAGATATATAAGTAAAGTAAACTAAATAGTTTTCAAAAGCCGTACTTTGGCTTCTTGCCAGGGAGGCGTTGAAAATTTATTTACTTTACTAACAATTAATTAGTGTGTTTTCAAAAACGCAATGGTAAAATAAACTTTAAAGGGACAACATATTATTCAAAGCCCTTAAAGCACCCTCTTGTGTTTTTTCATTTACATGAATTTCTGGTAGTTCATGTAATAGGGTTTGATAAAGTTTTTCTAAAGTATTCATTTTCATATAGGGGCACTCAGAACAGGCGCATGAATTAGATTCCAAGGCCGGTGCAGGAAGGATTGTCTTATGTGGAACTGCTAGTTTCATTTTGTATAAAATACCTGCTTCTGTGGCCACTATAAATTTTTGAGAACTTGAAGTTTGCACATAATCTAATAATGCTTTTGTGGAGCCTACAAAACTTGCTTTTTCTAAAATAATGGGTAAACATTCTGGATGAGCAATTATTTCAGCATCTGGATTCGCTAAATGCAATGCATCAAGTTTATCATTTGAAATATTAACATGTACTATACATGCCCCTTCCCATAATATCAAATCTCTTCCGGTCACTTTCTGAACAAACATACCCAGGTTTTTATCTGGTGCAAAAATGATGCGTTTGTCTTTTGGAATTGAATTGACTACATCAACAGCATTGGAGGAGGTGCAAATAAAATCACTTAATGCTTTAACGCCAGAACTAGAATTTATATAGCTAACTACGATGGCATCTGGATATTTATTTTTGAACGCTAAAAATTCAGCTTCAGGGGCAGAATCTGCTAATGAACATCCTGCATTTAAGTCTGGTAAAAGTACTTTTGCTTTTGGATTTAAAATTTTTGCGGTTTCTGCCATAAAATGTACCCCGCAAAAAACGATAATAGAGGCAGATTCTTTTTTTGAAGTTTGTGCAAGAGCTAAACTATCTCCTACATAATCCGCAATGGATTGTATGTCTTCATCAACATAATAATGTGCAAGAATGACTGCATTTTTTTCTTTTTTCAGCTTTTCAATAGCCTCTTTTAATTCGTTTGTAGTAAGCGTTTTTTGTTCAACTACCATTTTATACAATTTTCAATGAAATATCTACAGCAGATACATGATGTGTTAAATCACCTAAGGATACAAAGTTAATACCTGTTTTTGCATATTCTTCAATATTAGATGCATTTATTCCACCCGAAGCTTCAATTATTTTTTTTGTAGTATTAAGATTAAGTAAATTTTTAATTTGATCAGGTTTGAAATTATCAATTAGTAAACGACCTACTTCTTCAAATTCTTTAGCTATATTAAATTCATCTATGTTGCTAACTTCTACCACTATTGGTAATGCTAAGTTCATTTCTGACTTATAACTAATACAGGATTGAATAGCATTTTTAATACCACCCGCTGCCTTTATATGGTTGTCTTTAATTAAAAATTGATCATATAAACCAAAACGATGATTCATGCCACCACCAATTCTAACAGCCCATTTATCGCATATTCTAAAATTGGGTGTTGTCTTTCTGGTATCTAATATTTGTACATTATAAGGGGCTATTAATGTTGCCAAATAATTTGTTTTGGTAGCTATAGCACTCATTCTTTGCACACAATTAAGTAATAATCTTTCTATTTTTAAGATAGAATGAATATAGCCCTCCATAGAACCAATGGAATTATTTGCTTTTATGCTATCGCCGTCCTGAACATTGAATTTTATTTGTAATAAGGGATCAACTTTTTGACAAATTATAATGGCAAGTTCTATGCCCGCAATAATACAGTCTTCTTTCACATGAAATATAGCTCTGCCCATTTGCTTTTCATCAATAGTAGCCATTGTGGTGATATCACCACTGCCTATGTCTTCTGCTAAGGCATTTTCTATAAATTGATTTAATACTGAAAGTTGAGACATTTATTTGTTTTGGTTTCGATAAGTAAAGTAAACTAAATAGTTTTCAAAAGCCGTACTTTGGCTGCCTGCCAGGGAGGCATTCTGTTTTTTTGGTAAAGATATATAAGTAAAGTAAACTAAATAGTTTTCAAAAGCCATACTTTGGCTGCCTGCCAGGGAGGCGTTGCTTTTTTATTGGGAAGATATATAAGTAAAGTAAACTAAATAGTTTTCAAAAGCCGTACTTTGGCTGCCTGCCAGGGAGGC
>JABMML010000028.1 GCA_013205585.1 Chitinophagaceae bacterium
ATGTTACAAAAACAAAACGGATCAGTAAGCCAATCATTTGATAATATCAATGCATTTACAAAGAACTTGAATAATAACAATGAGAAGTTAAATAATATAATTACCAATTTAGACAGCGTTTCTAAATCGGTGAAAGATGCCGACTTAACTAAGACCATCAAAACTATTCAAGTAGCAGTCGCTTCTTTAAATACAAGTTTACAAAAGATAAATTCAGGTAATGGTACCGCTTCTAAATTAATGAATGACTCAGCTTTTTATAATGAATTACAAGGCACCCTTAAAAGTATCAATACCCTTGTGGACGATATTAAAGTGCATCCTAAAAGATATATCAATGTTTCAGTGTTCGGCAAAAAAGATAAATCCACTCCATTAGAAAAGCCTTTAGCTGATTCTGTGAATCATGAATAAATGGGTATCGCTCATATTATTATCTAGTCTTTGCTTTTCTTCAGTAAAAGGACAAAACCCAAAAACTACTAGTAAGGATACTATAACATCACAAGCCCCCCAAGTTGCTAGTGGATCTAAACTCATTGAATTTCTTTCTGCTGAAGTATATAATGTCAAAAAAGTGGATAGTATGGACTACTTAATTTTAGTAGGCCATGTAAAAATTCGTCAAGGTAAAACTTTATTGTACGGCGATAGCATTATTTTAAATACTACTTTAAATACTTTAGAAGGTTTTGGTAATGTACACATCAATGATGCGGACAGTGTACATACTTATTCGGCTTATTTAAAATACTTAGGCGCTACCAAGAAAGCATTTTTACGCAAAAAAGTAAAATTGACCGATGGCAAAGGCGTATTAACCACCGACTCTTTAGATTATGATGTGAATGCTAAATTAGGAAGTTTTAAATATGGAGGTAAGCTAGTGCGCAATAAAACAGTACTAACAAGCAAAGAAGGTGTATACTATGGAGAAACAAGAGATGTGATATTTAGAAAAAATGTGGAATTAGTTGATCCTGAAAATAATATCATTACCGATACCCTAGAATACAATACCTATTCTCAACTCACTAACTTTATAAGCCCTTCAAAAATTATAACAGGTAGCAGGGTCATTAGCACTAGTAATGGTAATTATAACACTGGCACTAGAAAGGGCTATATGTATGACAGGTCAAATATAGATGACAGTACTTATCATTTTATAGCCAATGAAATGGCGATAGACGACTCTTTAGAAATGGGTGAATTTAAAGGCAATGCCATTTACACTTCTAAGGATACATTGGGCTTTGATTTAATGGCTAATAATATAAAGGCCAACAAACAAAAAAGTACTTTCTTGGCTACAGAAAATCCTCTTCTATTAATTAAACAAAAGAAAGACACTTTATATATTGCCGCAGATACTTTGTATGCAGGTAAAATTTCTGATTTAAAAAGAAAAATACCCAATGCAAGAGATTCTGTAGGCATTATTACCGATACTACTTTAGATAAATACTTTGAAGCCTATCACCATGTGAAAATATATTCCGATTCACTGCAAGGTAAGGCCGATAGCTTATTTTATTCTTTAAGCGATTCAACTATTCGTCTTATATCCGATCCTATTATTTGGGCCAACGATAACCAAATAACCGGCGATACCCTGTACTTATTTGTAAAGAATAAAAAGCCAGAACAATTGGTTGTATTTGAAAACGCTTTTGCTATTAATAAAATTGATACCACTAGTTATTATAACCAACTAAAAGGTAATAAGCTAAATGTATGGTTTGAAGCCGGAGAGATTTATAAAATGAATGCCAAAGGCAATGCAGAGAATGTATATTTCCCATTAGATAATGATAAAAACTTTATAGGGGTAAACCATTCCAATGCACAAATTATTGAGGTTTATTTCGAAAACACGGAGCCTGCCAAAGTAGTTTTCAAAAACCAACTTGTAGGTAAAATGACTCCTCTAAACCAAACGCCTAAAGAAGAATTAATTATTAAAGGATTTAAATGGCAAGAAAGCTTAAGGCCTAAGAGTAAGTATGAACTTATGAAGCTTCCATCATTAAATAGGCTTTAATAAAGCCATCAATTTCTCCATCCATTACTGGTCCAATATTGCCTACTTCAAAATCGGTTCGGTGATCCTTGATCATTTTATAAGGATGAAAAACATAAGAACGTATTTGACTACCCCACTCTATTTTTTTCTTATTGGCATTAGAAGCATTTAAAGCTTCTTGCTTTATACGCATCTCTTCTTCATACAATCTACTTTTCAACATCTTCATGGCTATCTCTCTATTCTCACCCTGCGTTCTTGATTGTTGACATTCTACAATAATACCTGAAGCATGTCTTAATCTAACAGCGGTTTCTACCTTATTTACGTTTTGTCCTCCTTTACCACCACTTCTATAAAATTCCCATTCAATATCTGCAGGGTTTACTACAATTTCAATAGTATCATCAATTAAAGGATATACATATACTGAAGCAAAAGAGGTATGTCTTCTTGCATTACTATCAAATGGTGAAATTCTTACTAAACGGTGCACACCAGACTCTGCTTTTAAAAACCCGTAGGCAAAGGGTCCATCAAATTGTAAGGTAGCCGATTTTATACCTGCTCCATCTCCTTCTTGATAATCAATGGAGCTTACTGTCCAACCTTGTTTTTCACCATACATGGTGTACATACGAAGTAACATTTCTGCCCAGTCCTGGCTTTCAGTACCACCTGCTCCTGGATTAATTTGTAAAATGGCAGGAAGTTCGTCCTCTGGTTTATTTAAAGTACTCTTAAATTCTGCTTCTTCAATAAAAAGGGTGGCCTTCTGAAAAGCTTCCTGGGTTTCAACTTCAGTGGCATCACCTGCTTTCCAAAAATCAAATAAGACCACAAAATCTTCTAAATGGGATTCTACATTCTGATACATATGTATCCAATACTCATTCACCTTAATTTCCTTCATGGTACTCGTAGCACGCGTGTTGTCATCCCAAAAACCGGGTGACAAGGACAATTGTTTGTCGGTCGCTACTTTGTATAATCTGTTATCGACGTCAAAGAAACCTCCTTAGGACACTTACTTGGTCCTTCATACGCTTTATCTGTTCTATAGTCATGTATGATCAAGTTTAAGTTTCACTTTTAAAAGTGAAAGCTGATTTTAAAAAATACTACAAGCCTCATAAGCCGGATTCTGTTTCTAAACTATCATTTATCTAGCCCCAACATTGCTGGTGGGGTCTTGCTGCCTACCCTGGAACTTGAACGAGTCGTTCTTAAGCGCTCCTTTACGTGGCATTACAGCACCCAAGGTTTACCCTATAAAACAATTACTTGTCTTATCCGTACGCTTTTACCGCACGTTTTCACCTTTTCCTCTTGCGAGGTAGTTATTTTCTGTGGCACTTTCTCTGTCCCGATTGCTCGAAACGCCGGCTATTCACCGGTGGGTTACCCTATGCTGTCCGGACTTTCCTTGGTAATTGCTTACCACGATAGTTCGGGTTTGTAGTAAGGCAAAGGTAAGTAATTAAAATTTGACGTGAAATTAGGACTCAAAAAACACTTCAGTGGCGCCATAGCCATAAAAATCGGAGTATTGGTTGATGAAGTTTTTCACCCCTTTTTTAACTTTCAATAAATCATGAATTTCTCCTTTTAGCTTCCCTGTACCCACACCATGAATAATAGTAAAAGAGGCCAGCTGATTTAATTGAGCAAGGTCGAACCATTTTTCAAACTCAGCTAATTGTATAGATAATATTTCAAAATTAGAAAGGTGGTCATGCCTATCTATTAACTTTTCAATATGTAAGTCAATGACTGTTCTAGCCGTTGGTAAATTTTGTTTAATTTTTGTAGCATCATATACTTTAAAGCCCGCCGATCTTAGTATATCCATTTGAATATGGTTGTCCTGCGCTTTATCGGGATAGGTTTCAAATAATAAATAAGTAATAGCTGCTTGATTATTTTCTTTAAGTATTTCAATTTTTTGAAATAACTGCTTGGGTTTAATTTTCAAATTTGTCTCAAAATGGTCGGCCTTCTTTTTATGCGGCTCCACCAAAGAAAAATCGACAGCAAAGCCAGGTGAATCATTCACTGCTGCAAATTGAATATCATGTATATAAAAATCGGTGAAGGGATGAATGGTAGACTCAAGTGCAAAACCTACTTCTCCTAAAAATAATTGTTCATATACAAACTTATAACCCACCCTTGTATGGTTAGATAAATAAATTTTTAAACTTTCTACTACTTCGTCGTTAAAATCATCTAAACTAAATTTGGGAATAATATGAATCCATACTCCATCTTCAATTTTAGTCTCCGATGCTTTTATTTTTTCTTTAGGAATTTGGTCTACATAAATTTTCTGTGGTGCAGCCTTTTCAGGAAATAATTTCTTTTGCGTAAACCTTTTAAAATAAGGAAAGTCTATTTGATCCATATAGGCAGGGAACTTCACACCTCTTACTTCAATCATAACCATCTCCTCATTCATGATTTCAATAATGTGCCCTTCTTCATTACTATGTAATACTAGAATCTCATCGCCTACCTGATACTTCATATTCAAATTAAATTATGCAGCCTCTTTGGATAATAAACTGTTTCTACGGCCATAAAAATAATATAATAAAAGCCCTAAACACATCCATATAAAAAACCAACCCCAACTTATTGGTGGTATTTCAATCATTAAATACAAGCAGCATAAGGCTCCAATAATGGGTATCACAGAATAGCTACGTATAAAACTTAATACAGCAACTATATTTAATATTAAAAAAAATAATAAAAATAAAATTTCTTGATAACCTTCACTAGCCCCAGTCAATACCGCATTACTAATTCTATCTTTTGCAAAATAAATAAAAACAGCCGCTAAAATAGGAATGATGTACTTGCCATTGATATAGGGTAAACGAAAAGCCTGCTTGTCGGTATTTGGAGGCAGCTTAGGTAATGCCAATACGCCAAAACAAACTAGCACAAAGGCAAATAAAGTGCCAATACTAGTTAAATCGGTCATTCTACTAATAGACATAAACAAAGAAGGAATACCCACAAAAATTCCAGTGACAATAGTAGCGAAGGCAGGTGTTCCAAATTTAGAATGCACTTTAGAGAATTTTTTAGGAAGTAAACCATCTCTACTCATACTCATCCAAATTCTTGGTTGTCCTAATTGGAAAACTAATAATACACTAGTAGTAGCCACTACTGCGCTAATTGAAATAATATACCCTATTTTATGAAGTCCCAACTGATCAAATACAAAGGCCAATGGGTCGTCTACTTTTAACTGCGTATAATTAACCATGCCAGTTAATACTAATGCAATTAAAATATATAGTGCTGTACAAATAAGTAAAGAATAGATCATACCTCTTGGTAAATCACGCTTTGGGTTTTTACATTCTTCCGCTGTGGTTGAAATAGCATCAAAACCTATATAGGCATAAAAAACTGCCGACACCCCTGCTAGTACACCTTTAAAACCATTGGGTAAAAAGGGATCCCAGTTTTTAGTATCTACATAATAGAAACCTAAAATAATTACAAAGACAATGACAATAATTTTGAATATCACCATTACATTGGTTGTTTTTTTACTTTCTGTTATACCCCGATATACCAATATTGTAATAAAAACTACAATGACAAATGCAGGTATATTTAAAATAACCTTCCAGCCGCCAATCATTGGGGCATGGGTTATAGCTTCATATCCAATACGCGCTATTTTGGTAAAGGTTTCTTTTGTCCCTCCAGCTGCTAAATGTTTTAGGGCTTCATCGTAACCTTGGTAAGCCTGCTCATAATTAGTAGCCAACCAACCTGGCAAATGAATATGGAAGCCTTCTAATAAGTTTACAAAATAGCCACTCCAGCTAATGGCCACTACAATATTTCCAATAGTATATTCTAAAATTAAAGCCCATCCAATAATCCATGCTATTAATTCTCCAAATGAAACATAGGCATATGTATAGGCACTACCTGCAATGGGCACCCTGCTCGCAAATTCAGCATAACATAAAGCACTAAATCCGCAGGTAATGGCTGTGATAATAAATAATAAGGAAATACCCGGACCTCCATGATAAGCTGCAGTTCCAATAGTAGAGAAAATACCTGCTCCTACCACGGCTGCAATACCCATAAAGGTTAAATCTTTTACGCCTAAAACCCTTTTTAACCCACCGCTACTATGCCCATCGCTCATTCCTGCTTCTGCATCTTTTACAATTTTTTCAATCGATTTTTTCCTAAATAAATTCATCATGCAAAAAGGGTTATTGATTTCTATTCATTAGATAATTTGCCAATTCTATCAATGGCTTTTTTCGGTCAGATACCACAGCAATAGATTCTAAATGCTCAAAGGCTTCTTGCATATACTTTGCTTTAGAAGCTTCTGCCCATGCGTCCACCCCGCAAGATTTAAAAATGGCTACTACTTTTTCTACTTTATCGGGCCTATTGGAACTTAATAATTCATTTAATTCTTTTTTCTGCGCAGCATTCGCTACTTCTAAAGCATGAATTAATAAAAATGTTTTTTTATTCTGCTTAATATCACCTCCTGGTTCCTTTCCAAAAATAGCGGCGTCACCAAAAGCATCTAAATAATCGTCTTGAACTTGAAAGGCAATACCTATTTTCTTTCCAAACTCATATAAATGCTGGCAATTGTTCACACTGGCCCCTCCTAAGATGGCCCCCATTTCTAAACTAGCCGCTAATAGTACAGAGGTTTTTAAGGTAATCATATGTATATACTCTTCCATACTTACCTTTTCCATTTTCGAAAAGTCCATATCCAATTGCTGTCCTTCACAAACTTCTTTAGCGGTCTTATTAAATAAATGTAAAATTTTCGGTAAATATTGAGCCTGTATGGTTTGAATATACTCGTAAGCGCGAATGAGCATTACATCACCTACTAATAAGGCAGTGCTATTGTCATATTTAACATGCACAGTGGTTTTGCCTCTTCTTAAAGAAGCCTCGTCCATCATATCGTCATGTACTAAAGTAAAATTGTGGAATAATTCAACCGCATTGGCTAGTTGATAAGCATCGGGATGAATATCAGAGAATAGTTCATTCCCCAATAAACACATCACAGGTCTAATTCTTTTGCCACCAATACTTAAAAAGTAATTGCCTGGTTCATATAAGGTAGATGGCGATTTTGGGAAGTGTTCAGCCTCGAATCCCTTATTAAATTTTTCTGATAATTCTTTAAAACTATGCATACTACAAACCTAAACATAATTCACAAGATTCCCTAAGCCTGATAAGGGTAGTTTATAGAAAAATTAGCATTTATTAAACAGTTTATTTTTACATTTTCCCCTTAAATTTGCGTACCCCCAAAACTTGTTTATGAAACATATTATTACTAGCATTCTCGGTTTATTTATTGCCCTTAGCGTCTATTCCCAAAACATAACTATTGATACTATAAAAACGCGTACAACCTACGAAAAAGCATATAAGTCTGCTATAGGTGTAAAAATGTACCCAAGTGCAATAAGTTATAAGCAATTTGTAAGAACCAATAAAGCTGTGGAAGCATTAGGCTACTTTTCTTTAGATGGATTTAGAGCCACCGTATTATACGAAACCTATGCACCTATTCAAGGCAATGAAAATTTAAGTTGGTATGTGGGTTATGGTGGTCACTTAGGTTTATGGAGTGAGACCTGGAAAAAAAATAACCCAGACCATACTGCAGGCATTGCTGTAGGTATTGATGGAATATTAGGATTGGATTATAAAGTAAAAAACGCACCTCTTAATATTAGTGTTGACTGGCAGCCCTCTTTTAATTTTGTAGGAAGTAGTTATTTTGAAAGCGGTTGGGCAGGCATTGGTATTAGATATACATTCTAGCGAAATAAAGAATCTACAAATTCATCTTTATCAAATAAAAGCAAGTCTTTAATTTGCTCTCCTACACCAATATATTTTACAGGAATTTTGCACTGATGTGCTATAGATAAAACCACACCTCCTTTGGCTGTGCCATCTAATTTTGTAATGGCTAATGCATTCACATTTGTCACCGCCATAAATTGTTTGGCCTGCTCTAAGGCGTTTTGTCCAGTAGAACCATCCAATACCAATAATACTTCATGCGGTGCACCTGGTAATTGTTTTTCGATGACGCGTTTAATTTTATTTAACTCGTCCATTAAATGTAGTTTATTATGCAAGCGACCTGCGGTATCTATTAATACCACATCGGCGTTTTTTGCCATGGCCGACTGAATGGTATCAAAGGCTACTGCACTAGGGTCGGCGCCATGATTTTGCTTTACAATGGCCACACCTACTCTTTCACTCCAAATAGTTAATTGGTCGGCAGCAGCTGCTCTAAAAGTATCTGCAGCACCTAATACCACTGTATTACCGGCTTCTTTATAATGATGTGCTAATTTACCAATGGTGGTTGTTTTACCCACTCCATTCACGCCTACTACTAAAATCACATAGGGCTTTTTATCAGAAGGAGGAATAAAACCCATTTGAGAGGAAGGCGCGTCTACTAATAAGGAAACTATTTCTTCATGCAATAAACCATTCAATTCTGAGGTAGATAAATATTTTTCTTTTTTAACTCTTTCTTGCAATTTTTCAATTAAAGCTAAAGTGGTATCTACGCCTACATCTGCTCCAATTAAGGCTTCTTCTAATTGATCCAATACTTCATCGTCAACCGAAGTCTTTCCAATGATGGCCTTGGATATTCTCTCTAAAAAACCTTTCTTGGTTTTCTCTAAACCTTGGTCAAGGATTTCCTTTTCTTTCTTGCCAAATAATTTACCTAAAAAGCTCATACTGTAAATTTAATCAATAAAAAATAAATATGCTATAGGTTAGAATAAATTAAAAAAGTCCAGACTAGGTCTGAACTTTAAATGTTTTTATGCGAAGTGAAAATTATTAGCGGATAATAGTTACAGACTAAAAGTCTTACTATTTAGCTAAGAATTCTTTTACTAAATCCTTGTGAACGATATTCTCTTTAAAAGTATATGCGCCTGTTTTAGGGCTACGGATAGCTTTAATTACCTTAGTCCAGTTTTTTGCTTCAGCTGAAGCCTTAAGATCTTTTACTTTCGCGTTTTTAGATGCTGATTTTGCCATGACTATTTAATTTCTTTATGTAACGTTACTTTTTTCAAAATTGAATTATACTTTTTGAACTCCAAACGATCTGGAGTATTCTTCTTGTTCTTCGTAGTAATATAACGACTTGTACCTGGTAAACCAGTAGTCTTGTGCTCTGTGCACTCTAATATTACTTGAACTCTATTTCCTTTCCTTGCCATGATGGTATATTATAAGTTATACTTAATTAGGTTAATTAAATCTTTTCGCCTTGAGCTCTAAGATCTTTAACAACAGAAGCTAAACCATTCTTATTAATGGTTCTGATAGCATCGGTTGATACTTTGATGGTAATCCAGCGATCTTCTTCTATGAAGTAGAAACGCTTCTTTTGCAAATTTGGAAGGAAACGACGCTTTGTCTTGATGTTGGAGTGTGAAACACTATTTCCAGACATCGGCTTCTTTCCAGTTAATTGACATACTCTAGCCATGAGAAATTATTTTTTACGGACGGCAAAGGTAAGTAAATAACCTTTACAGTCCCATTTATTTTAGTGTTTTTTTATAGATTTATCCCAATAATGTCTAAAAAAGGATAAAATGTTGGTTTTCATGAAGCTATAAGGCATTTGGGAGGCCTTAGGCATACATTTCTGCCCTTAATTCTTGCACCCTTTTATCTTCCATATATTCATCAAAAGTCATCAATCTATCAATGATTCCTTTAGGGGTAATTTCAATCACTCTATTGGCCACCGTTTGCATAAAAGTATGGTCATGAGAGGTGATTAATACCACACCTGGGTAGTTTTGACAACCCTCGTTGAAGCTTTGGATACTTTCAAGGTCTAAGTGATTAGTAGGTTGGTCCAAAATAACCACATTCGGGTTTTGGAGCATCATCTTACTTACCATGCAACGTACTTTTTCTCCCCCGCTTAAGACATTGGTCTTTTTCGATACATCGTCTCCACTAAATAACATCTTTCCTAAAAAGCCTCTTATAAAGGGCTCATCGGCGTCTGTTACATGGGTAGGTACATATTGTCTTAACCAATCCATTAAAGTATAGGCTTCATTAAAAAAGCTGTTATGTTCCATGGGTAAATAAGCACTAGTAATGGTGGTTCCCCACTCATAAGTTCCGCCGTCTGCTTTACCATTGTTATTAATAATGTCAAAGAAATAAGTAATGGCTAAAGCATCTCTACTTAAAAAAGCAATCTTGTCGTTTTTACTTACAGAAAAAGAAACGTCTTTGAATAAAACACGACCATCTACTTCTTTTTTTAATCTTTCTACATTCAAAATTTGGTTTCCCACTTCACGCAGTGGTTGAAAAATAATACCTGGATATTTTCTGTTAGATGGTTCAATTTCTTCAATGGTTAATTTCTCTAATGCCTTTTTACGAGAAGTTGCTTGTTTACTCTTACTTGCATTGGCAGAGAAACGTGCAATGAAATCTAATAAGGCTGCACGCTTATCTTCATTCTTTTTATTCTTGTCTGACATTTGACGCGCCATTAATTGAGACGACTCGTACCAGAAAGAATAGTTACCAGTAAATGTTTTTATTTTAGAACGGTCAACGTCTGAAACGTGCGTACAAACTGTATCTAAGAAGTGACGGTCGTGACTAACCACTAGTACAATATTTTGATAATCGGCTAAGAAATTCTCTAACCATCCAATGGTTTCAATATCTAGTCCGTTGGTAGGCTCATCTAATAATAAGATATCTGGATTGCCGAATAGCGATTGTGCTAATAAAACTCGAAGTTTAAAATTACTAGGAATATCTTTCATTAAGTCTTGGTGCATTGCTTCCTTTACGCCTAAGTCACTTAATAAACTTGCTGCATTACTTTCTGCTTCATAGCCACCCATCTCACCAAACTCTGCTTCCATATCTCCTGCTTTAAGACCATCTTCTTCGGTAAAATCTTCTTTAGCATATAAAGCATCTTTGGCATGCATCACTTCCCACATACGCTTATGTCCCTGCATCACCGTACTCAATACAGTTTGCTCATCAAATTCAAATTGGTTTTGTTTTAAAACCGCCATTCTTTCGCCTGGCGTTATCTCCACTGATCCTTTATTGGGCTCAATTTCCCCACTTAATATTTTTAAAAATGTAGACTTACCTGCCCCATTGGCGCCAATGATACCATAACAATTTCCTTTCGTGAAGCTAATATTAACTTCATCGAATAAAACTCTTTTGCCATAGGCCAATGTGACGTTTCTTGCACTAATCATCGCTGAAATGTTTTTGAGGCTGCAAAGTTAATCCTTTTTAATTTACCAATTAGATCTTGCAGAGGCAGTAACGGCTAAACTTTCAAAGTCCCCCTCCAAATACTTATAATGTGCAGCCATAGCAATCATGGCGGCATTATCGGTACAGTATTCAAAAGCAGGTAGAAACACCGTGGACTTGGTTTTTTGGGCAAGCTGGGCTACCCCATGTCGAAGGCCTGAATTGGCACTCACACCCCCTGCAATACAAAAGTCATGAATACCTGTTTCTTGAATGGCCTTTTTTAGTTGTTTTAATAAAATTTCCACAATGGTATATTGAACAGAGGCGCATAAATCATTCAAGTTTTCTTGTATAAACTCGGGCGATTGTTTTTGTAAAAAATAGAGCACGCTGGTTTTTAAGCCACTGAAAGAATAATCTAAATTAGGTACTTGAGGTTTAGCAAAAACAAAGGCCTTAGGATTACCCTGTTGTGCTAATTTATCTAAAAGTGGGCCGCCTGGATAAGGCAGTCCTAATAATTTTGAAATTTTATCGAAGGCTTCTCCTGCAGCATCATCAATGGTTTCACCTAGTATAATCATTTCAGCCGCACTATTACATCTTACTATTTGTGTATGTCCTCCACTCACAGTTAAACATAAAAAAGGAAAATTAGGTTTGGGATCATCTATTAAATTGGCTAGCACATGTGCTTGCATATGTTGTACCGCAATTAAAGGTTTATCTAATGAAAGTGCAAGGGACTTTGCAAATTGCGCACCTACTAATAAACTTCCAATTAAACCAGGCGCTTGTGTAAAAGCAATGGCATCTAATTTTGCTAAACTTTCAATAGAGGTGTTTTCAGGAAAGGCTTTTTTTAAAGCGGCGTCCACCACAGGCACAATATTTTCCATATGCGCTCTGCTGGCAAGTTCTGGAACCACGCCGCCAAATTTTTCATGTACGGTTTGATTAGCAATAAAATTGGATAAAATTTTTCCATTCACAATAATGGAGGCCGCTGTTTCATCGCAGGAAGACTCTATAGCTAATATAGTAATGGGCTTCGTATTCACCACACGAAGATAAAGCTTAAAAAAATACGAAACTACTTAGTTCTTATGGCTTCTACGGGGTTCATTTTAGCTGCAATGGAGGCAGGAATAATGCCTGAAACCACCCCTAAAATAATACAGATACTGAAGGCTAGAAAAATAATACTAGGCGCAATAGTGATTGCAAATGGAAGAAATGAACTAAGTGCTAAAGTGAGTATCCAAACTAAAAATAGCCCCACTAAGCCTCCTATAATACATAAAAAAGCACTCTCTAATAAAAACTCATATAAGATAGAAGAGCTTTTAGCGCCAATCGCTTTTTTTAGTCCAATCTGACTTGTTCTTTCTCTTACTGTCACAAACATAATATTAGCTACACCAAATGCACCCACTATTAAAGAAAGTCCTGCAATGGCCCATCCTCCTTTATTCACTGAGCCAAAAACACTTTCTACTTGATCTTTAAATTGCGCTACATCATTACAAGTAAAATTATCTTCCTGCGTTGGACTTAGTTTTCTAATTTGACGCATAATACCCGTTAACTCTTCTTGTAAAGCCTTGGAAGTAACACCTGGCTTAGGTTGAACCATAATAACGGGTCCTAAATTATCGGGATTATATACCGATGCCATATAATTATGCGTTACTATGGTGCACTTATCATAATCATATCCATTAATAATAGCACTTCCTTGTTTTTCAATGACCCCAATTACTAAAAGTTTACGGCCATTATAGGTAATAGTTTTACCCACCCCTTTATCTGCCTTACCATATAATTCCTCTGCTACTTTATAACCAATAACGCCATAAGGTACGCCACGCGTAAAATCTGACTCGCTAAAAAACCTGCCGTAGCCAATATTAAAAGACTGTATTTTTTTATACTCTGGGGTGATACCATATAAATTAACACCCTTTAATATATTATCCTCGTAGGAAAAAGATTCTTGTGTTTGGATGAAAAAAGCCATGTTAGAAGCAAGTTCACTCTTCTTTTTGACGAAGTCCATTTCCTCCATTTTTGGGCTAGGACGCTTCACAAACTTCCACCAAGGGTATTCTGGTCCTCCAGAATAATCCCATTTATCGATATACACCGAATTGTTTCCAAAACTTGCTAAATCGGTTTTAATTTTTGATTGTAGACTGTCAATAGTGGACAAAACCCCGATGATACAAAAAATACCAATGGTGATGCCAAATAAAGAAAGAAAGGTTCTTAGCTTATTCGCCTTTAACTCTCCTAGGGCCATTTTGAAGCTATTCCAAAGTATAGTTAACACTTTAATCATGGCATAAAATTAAGTCAATATATGATTCTAGCTCGAATTTTATACAAGTGGTGCAAAACTTATCTAAAGGGGACTTTTTGAAGGACTTGATTATTTATTTGTAAAATGTCAAAAAAATCATGCTGCGATTTATTCTAAGCTCGCAATTCGTTCTTACTTTTGCATCGATTTAAAATACATCTTATTATGACCTTTAAGCAAATGTTTACGTCCTCCGTGGGGAAAAAATTAGTAATGGCTTTCACGGGTATTTTCTTAGTCTTATTCTTAGTAGTACATGCAGGATTGAATGCTTGTATTTGGGCAATGGACGGCGGCGTCATGTTCAATAAAGCGGCTCATTTTATGGGAAGTTTTATAGTGCCAAGAATTTTAGAAATAGGATTATTCTTAGGTATTTTTCTACATATCATTCAAGGCTATATGCTCACTTTAGAAAATAGAAGCAAAAGAAAAATTGGCTATGAAGTAAATTACTCAAAAGGTAGTAAATGGTATAGCAGAAGTATGGCTATTTTAGGAACTATACTGCTTATGTTTTTTGTTATACATTGGAAACATTTTTGGGTTCCTTCTCGTATTACTGGAGTGGAAGAAATGGATTTAGGCAATGGCTTTATAGTACATAATTTATATGCAGTCATGCAGGATACTTTTGAAAATGTTTGGGTGGTTTTATTTTATGTGATTGCTTGTATTTCTTTGGGTTACCACTTAGCACACGGTTTTCAAAGCGCCTTCAAAACAATTGGAGTGCATAATAAAAGATACCATGTAATGATTAACACTATTGGATTTGGCTTTGCCATTATTATTCCATTAGCATTTGCTTTAATGCCTATTAGTTTTTATTTACACTGGGTAAATTAAAAATTCAAAATAAATATATTCTAAACGATAGATAAAAGATTAAATATGTTAGACGCTAAAATACCTTCCGGAAATCTAGATGACAAATGGGTCGATTACAAAGGACATTGTAAACTAGTGAACCCTGCCAACAAAAGAAAAATGGAAGTCATTATTGTGGGCACTGGACTTGCAGGAGCATCGGCCGCAGCCTCTATGGCTGAGTTGGGTTATAAAGTAAAAGCATTTTGTTTTCAGGATTCTCCACGCCGAGCACATAGTATTGCTGCACAAGGTGGAATTAATGCAGCTAAGAATTATCAGAACGATGGAGATAGTATATTCAGATTATTTTATGATACTATTAAAGGCGGTGACTACCGCTCTCGCGAAGCCAATGTGCACCGTTTAGCAGAAGTGAGTACGAATATCATTGACCAATGTGTGGCACAAGGTGTACCCTTTGCCCGTGAATATGGTGGATTATTAAGCAACCGTAGTTTTGGTGGAACACAGGTTCAAAGAACTTTTTATGCTGCAGGTCAAACAGGTCAGCAGTTATTAATAGGTGCTTATCAGGCCTTGGAGCGTCAAGTAGCACTTGGCAATGTAACGATGCATACAAGACATGAGATGTTAGACATTGTTAAAATTGATGGAAAAGCAAAAGGTATTATTGCCCGTAACTTAATTACAGGTGAATTAGAAAAACATTTTGGACATGCCGTTTTAATATGCTCTGGTGGATATGGTAATGTATATTATTTATCAACCAATGCCATGGGCTCAAATGTAACTGCTGCTTGGAAAGCACATAAGCAAGGTGCTTATTTTGCAAATCCTTGCTTTACACAAATTCACCCTACTTGTATTCCTGTTAGTGGCGATCATCAATCCAAATTAACCTTAATGTCTGAGTCATTAAGAAATGATGGACGAATTTGGGTTCCTAAAAATTTAGGAGAGACAAGAAAAGCCAATGATATACCTGAAGCAGATAGAGATTATTTTTTAGAGCGTCGCTACCCTGCTTTTGGAAACTTAGTACCTCGTGATGTGGCTTCTCGTGCTGCTAAAGAAAGATGTGATGCGAATTATGGTGTAGGTACTTCAAAGCAAGCCGTGTATTTAGATTATGCAGCCGCTATAGAAAGATATGGTAAGATTGAAGTAAGCAAGCAAGGACTTTCTAATGTATCTAGTGAACAAATTATTGCCTTAGGTAAGGAAGTCGTAAAAGAAAAATATGGCAACCTATTTAATATGTATGCAAAAATCACAGGTGAAAACCCTTACGAAGTGCCCATGCGTATTTATCCAGCTGTGCATTATACAATGGGTGGCCTCTGGGTTGATTACGAATTGCAAACTACGGTGCCTGGTTTATACGCCTTAGGAGAATCTAATTTTAGCGACCATGGTGCCAACCGTTTAGGGGCTAGTGCCTTAATGCAAGGTTTAGCAGATGGTTATTTTGTAGCGCCTTATACAGTGGGCAATAATTTAGCAGATGAAATTTATAATGCAGCAATTCCAACTACACATCCGGCCTTTGAAGAGGCTACTAAAAAAGTAGCAGACCGTATTGCTTCTTTAAAAAATATCAATGGTAAACAATCGGCAGAAAGTTTTCACAAGCGTTTAGGTAAAATTATTTGGAATGAATGTGGTATGTCAAGAACTGCTGCAGGTTTAAAACAAGCCATACTAGATTTACAAGCTTTGAAAAAAGAATTCTGGTCTGATTTAAGAATCCCTGGAGAAATTAATGAGTACAATCCTGAATTAGATAAAGCCAACCGCGTCGCGGACTTTATTGAACTAGGCGAGTTAATGTGTGTTGACGCCCTGACAAGAGAAGAAAGCTGTGGTGGTCACTTTAGAGAAGAATACCAAACTCCAGAAGGAGAAGCCTTAAGAGATGATGAAAACTTTATGTTTGTTTCTGCTTGGGAAAACAAAGGAGAGCATGAATGGGAATTACATAAAGAAGCATTGAAATACGAAGTTATTAAACCAAGTCAACGTAATTACAAATAAGCATTTAATAATAAATAAGCTTTCAACACTAACACAAAATATTTACAGAATAATTTTTTAGCTATGTCTCAAAATACAATGAATTTAAAAGTTAAAGTTTGGCGTCAAAGAAATGCCAAAGCCCAAGGCGCTTTTGTCACTTATGATGTTGCGGGTATTTCAGATGAAATGTCTTTTTTAGAAATGATGGATATTTTAAATGAAAGATTAATTACGGAAGGTGGAGATCCAGTAGCCTTTGATCATGATTGTCGTGAAGGTATTTGTGGTATGTGTTCTATGTATATTAACGGAAAGCCACATGGTCCTTGGCAGGCCAACACCACTTGTCAATTGCATATGCGTGCATTTAAAGATGGTGAAACCATTGTGATTGAGCCCTGGAGAGCGAACTCTTTCCCTATTGTAAAAGATTTAACCGTTGACCGTTCTGCCTTTGATAGAATTATTCAAGCAGGTGGTTATATAAGTGTGAATACGGGTAATGCAATAGATGGCAATAGCCTACCTATTGAAAAACAAAAAGCAGATGATGCATTTGCCGCTGCTATGTGTATTGGATGTGGTGCTTGTGTAGCAGCTTGTAAGAATAGTTCAGCTATGTTATTTTTAAGTGCAAAAGTTTCTCATTTGGCATTACTTCCACAAGGAGCGCCTGAAAGAAAATCAAGAGTATTAAAGATGGTGGCGCAAATGGATAAGGAAGGATTTGGTTCTTGTACCAATACAGGTGCTTGTGAAGCCACTTGTCCTAAAGAAATTTCTATTGCGAACATTGCGAGATTAAATAATGAATATTTAGGAGCTAGTTTAAGTGCGCAGTAGTGGCTAATCCCTTTTTTCAGTGTAAACAATTTATCGTGCATCAGCAGCATACTTCAATGAAAGTATGTACTGATGCATGTTTATTTGGGGCCTGGGTAAGCCAAAAGACCTTGGTACAAAATTCAAATAGTATAGTAGACATTGGAACAGGTACCGGCTTATTAAGTTTAATGCTTGCCCAAGTGACCGAAACCTCTAAGGCAAGTATTACCGCCATTGAAATTGAAGCACAAGCAGCTGCAGAAGCCAATTCAAATTTTAATATAAGTAAATGGAGCGACCGCTTAACAATTGTAAATGATGCTGTACAAAACTTTACAGCTAGTTCAAAGGGCCTTTTATTTGATATCGTTATTTCTAACCCCCCTTTTTATGAGGGCGATTTAAAATCTCCAGACGCCAATAAAAATAAAGCTGCCCATAGCACTGAATTACCTTGGAGTATTTTGGTAGAAAATGTTTCAAGCTTATTATCTGATGCTGGTGCCTTCTTTGTTTTAGTACCTACCCTTCGTGCTTACACCATGCAAAAATTAGCTGAGGCGCATCAACTGCAATTAGTGGAAGAAGTATTAGTGTATAACGATGCCAAGCATTTACCTTTCAGATCCTTCTTGAATTTTACAAAAGCAAAATTGCCAATAGATAAAGAAATTTCAGTATTAAGAAATAAAATAGTTATAAAAAATACAGACAATACTTATTCAACCGCATTTACCGAATTATTGAAGGACTATTATTTGCATTTGTAAGAGATAGTCATTGCAAAATAATTTATTTAGTTCTTACTGTACATTCTTTAAAAATATTCTAAATTAATGTTTTGAATATTCAGCTAAATAAGAAAACTTTTGGGTCAGCTTTCCATTATCAAGCATGGTGGCTCCTTCAATAATTTTATTACCTCCTTTAATTAAATCGGGAATCACATATTTAATAAGTTGTTCTCCAAAGTATCTGCTGGCATCTCTGGGTAATTCATTGGGTAAATTCCCTACTGCCATTATATCTATGCCATTGTTTATATAAGGAGCTGTCTTTTCACAAGTACTTACATTCACCCCATACACGGGGTCATCCGAACTAGAGTCACCTAAATTACAAGGTACACTACCATAGGCATCATCGGTGATATCGGCAATGGTGGTTAAACTGAA
>JABMML010000272.1 GCA_013205585.1 Chitinophagaceae bacterium
ATTCCATTCATTTCCATATCTTTGCAACCCCAAAATAAGTATGTCAAAACAACCGCTGATTAAACAAGATGGAGTAATTATAGAAGCAATGAGCAATGCTATGTTCAGAGTAAAGCTTGAAAATGGTCACGAAATCTTAGCAACAATATCTGGTAAAATGCGCATGCACTACATCAGAATTTTGCCAGGTGATAAAGTAGGAGTGGAGATGAGTCCGTATGACTTAACAAGGGGAAGAATTATTTTCAGACATAAATAAGCTGAATCTATTTCTTCAAAAGCATTTAAAAAACATTAGGAATAAATATTTAAAAACAAAAAGATGAAAGTTAGAGCATCTATCAAAAAACGTAGTGCCGATTGCAAAATCGTAAAGCGTAAAGGCGTATTATTTGTAATCAACAAAAAGAACCCTCGCTTTAAGCAAAGACAAGGATAGTAAGACTTTTAGCGGATACGCTAAAGTTTTTAGAAAATAAAAATTAACAAAAAATCAAGTTTTAGCATATGGCTCGTATTGCAGGTATCGACTTACCAAAAAACAAAAGAGGAGAAATAGGACTACAGTACATTTTCGGTATTGGACATTCTACAGCTCAGTACATCTTAAACAAAGCAAACATCAGTTACGATAAAAAAGTAAATGAGTGGAATGACGATGAGCAAACTGCTATTCGTAATATCATCAATGCTGAATTTAAAGTAGAAGGTGCTTTACGTAGTGAAGTATCTATGAGTATTAAGCGTTTATTAGATATCGCTTGTTACCGTGGTTTACGTCACAGAAAAGGTTTACCTGTTCGTGGTCAACGTACTAAGACTAACTCTCGTACTCGTAAGGGTAAGCGTAAGACTGTTGCTGGTAAGAAGAAAGTAGCTAAGAAATAATTTTAGTTCCACCTAAAAATCGGATCCTACTTACTATAGTAGGGGAGATTTAATTAAAAACCCGTTTCTATTACAAGTAACAACAAGTAATAAAAACACACCTCAAAAAAAATGGCAAAACCAATCAAAGCACAAAACAGTGCAAAAGCGGCTTCTAAGAAAAGAGTCGTGAAAATTGATGCATCTGGAGAAGTTCGTATCAGTGCAACATTCAACAATTTAATTATTGCTTTCACTAATAAAGCAGGTCAAGTGATCAGCTGGAGCAGTGCTGGTAAAATGGGATTCAGAGGTTCTAAGAAGAACACTCCCTATGCAGCTCAAATGGCAGCAGCAGATGCAGCAAAAGTAGCATCAGACGCTGGTGTTAAAAGAGTGGAGGTATTTGTAAAAGGTCCAGGTTCTGGTCGTGAAGGAGCTATTCGTTCTATTTCACAATCAGGAATTGAAGTCACTTCTATTCGCGACGTAACTCCAATGCCGCACAATGGATGTCGTCCTCCAAAACAAAGAAGAGTTTAATTTTTATATAACCAACAAGGGTGTATCATTCATTTTAGATTTTTACTGATGATACATCGACACTAAAAAATCACAAACAAGCATTATGGCACGTTACACAGGACCCAAAACCAAAATTTGTCGCATTTTTGGCGAACCTATTTTAGGAAACGCAAAATGGTTAGGCAAAAACAGCAACCCTCCCGGTCAGCATGGCGCACAACGTAAGCGCAAGCAATTAGGTGAGTACGCTTTACAATTAAGAGAAAAACAAAAAGCCAAATACACTTATGGTGTATTAGAGCGTCAATTCCGCAAAACATTTGAGGAAGCTTCACGTATCAAAGGCGTTACAGGTGAAAACTTAATCAAATTATTAGAATCTCGTTTAGACAATACCATTTATAGAATGGGATTAGCAGCTAGTCGTCCAGAAGCACGTCAGTTAGTAGCACATAAGCATATCACTGTAAATGGTGCTGTAACAAATGTACCTTCTTATACATGTCGTCCAGGTGATGTGGTTGCTTACCGTCCAAAGAGTGCACATAATACATCTATCGTTGCCAAGCAACGTGGTAAGAATACTAAGTTCAGCTGGGTAGATTGGAATGAAACGACCAACACAGGTACTTTTATTACCATGCCAGAGCGTGAGGCGGTTCCTGAAAACATTAAGGAGCAACTAATCGTCGAATTGTATTCTAAGTAGTAGTATCTAAGTAGTAGTAAGTAAAAAATTTCTTCCCTAAGGAAGATTCAAATAAAAATTAAATTGACATGGCTATATTAAGTTTTCAAAAACCAGACAAAATTGTTTTACAAAAAGCAAATGACTTTGAAGGACAATTCGAATTCCGTCCATTAGAGCCAGGTTTTGGTTTAACATTAGGCAACTCATTAAGAAGAGTTTTATTAAGTTCTTTAGAAGGTTTTGCAATTATAGGTATCAAAGTAGAAGGAGTAGACCACGAGTTTGCTACTTTAAAAGGTATCACAGAAGACGTTACTGAATTAATCTTAAACTTAAAGCAAGTTCGTTTTAAGCGTAAGGCCGACCAAGAAGTGAGTTCTGAAAAAATTACTTTATCTATTAAAGGTAGCAGCGAATTTAACGCAGGTCATATTGGTGATGCTTCTCAGCAGTTCCAAGTAATGAACCCTGAATTAGTTATTTGCACAATGGACGCTACTTCTAAATTAGAAATAGAATTAACTATTAGCAAAGGACGTGGTTACATTCCTGCTGAAGAGAATAAATTAAAAGAAATGCCATTTGGTTATATCGCTATCGATTCTATTCACACACCTATCAAGAACGTTAAATACGCTATTGAGAACTACCGTGTTGAACAAAGAACAGATTACGAGAAATTAATTTTAGACGTAGCTACAGATGGTACTATCCATCCTGAAGATGCGGTGAAGCAAGCTTCTAGAATTTTAATTCAACATTTGATGATCATCACTGATGAGAACATCACTTTTGATAATAAAGAAGACAAGAAAGAAGATGTAGTGGATGAGCAAGTATTGCAATTAAGAAAAGTATTGAAAACTCCATTAGAGGATTTAGACCTTTCAGTTCGTGCATTCAATTGCTTAAAAGCTGCTAAAATTAATAGCTTAAGTGAGCTTGTTCAATATGAGCAAGAAGACTTAATGAAATTTAGAAACTTTGGTCAAAAATCTTTATCTGAAATCGAGCAAGTACTAATCGAAAGAGGATTAAGCTTTGGAATGGACCTTGGTAAATTAGGATTAGACAAATTAGATTTACAATAGTCGAAACACTAAAAGTAAGTCACTATTTATAACGAGCGAAAGCTCAAACCTTACAATTCCTGACACGGTGTAAGGATAAAACTTAAAAGTCATGCGTCACGGAGACAAACAAAACAACCTAGGTAGAAAAAAAGCACATAGAGATGCTTTATTAATGAATTTAGCTTGTCAAGTAATTACGCACAAGCGTATTGTTACTACATTAGCTAAAGCAAAAGCTTTAAGAACTTATGTAGAGCCATTAATTACCAAAACAAAGAAAACAGCTACTAAAGAAGAAATTAGCCATAACCACAGAGTGGTGTTTAGCTATTTGAACGACAAAGCGGCTGTAAAAGAATTATTTACAGTGGTAGCACCAAAAATTGCTGCTCGTCCCGGTGGTTACACACGTATCATTAAATTAGGTATTCGTCCAGGTGACAATGCTGAAAAAGCAATGATTGAGTTAGTGGATTTCAACGAAGTGTACGGTAATTCAATAGCTACGGCTGGCGAACCTGCTAAGAAAACGCGTCGTAGTAAATCAACTGCTACTGCTACTAAAAAAGCACCAGCAAAAGCTAAAGCAGAGGCGGAAGCGCCAGCAGCTGAGGCTGAAACTGCAACAGATTCACCTGAAACTGCTGCTGAATAATGAGTTTAACGAATTAACATATAAGGCAAGACTAACCGTCTTGCCTTTTTTTTGCGCTTTTTCGTCATTTCTTTTGATTCAGGCACAATGTTTAAAAGTTATTATGGAAAAGTAAAAAATTGTTTCTTTTTTTGCATAACAAAACGATTACCCAAATGAGCGCACAACCAGCAATTTTAGTTTTAGCCGATGGCCATGTATTTCACGGTCAAGCCTTTGGTAAAATTGGTACTACCACCGGTGAAATATGTTTTAATACGGGTATGACAGGATACCAAGAAGTATTTACCGATCCTAGTTATACTGGCCAAATTATTATCATGAACAATGTGCACGTGGGTAATTATGGTGTTAGGAAAACTGATATTGAAAGTAAGTCGGTAAAAATTCATGGATTAATTGGACGCAACTTAGAAGAAAAATATAGCCGTTTACTTGCCGATGGTAATTTGAATGAATATTTAATTGAAAATAATATTGTTTCTATAGAAGGCCTAGACACAAGAGCCTTGGTTATACATGTTAGAAATTCAGGCGCGATGAACTGTATTATCTCTTCAGATAATTTAGATGTAGATGCTTTAAAAGCGCAACTCGCAAAAGTGCCTAGCATGGATGGTTTAGAATTAGCCAGCACTGTGAGCACCAAAGAAATATATGAGTTGGGCGATACTAGTTCAAAAATAAAAGTAGCTGTTTTAGATTTTGGCGTGAAGCAGCATATATTACAATGTTTAGTAGATAGAGGAGTACATGTAAGAGTGCATCCCGCTAAAACCGATTTTGCTACTTTAAAAGCGTTTAATCCAACTGGTTATTTTTTATCCAATGGTCCTGGAGACCCAGCACCGATGGACTATGCCATTAAAACTATTAAAGAAGTTTTAAAAGAAAAGAAACCTTTATTTGGTATTTGTTTAGGCCATCAATTACTAGCCTTGGCCAATGATATTCCTACTTTTAAAATGCACCATGGTCACCGTGGATTAAACCACCCAGTGAAAAATGTAATTACAGGTTTATGTGAAATAACTACACAGAACCATGGCTTCGGCGTAGATCCTGATGCAGTGCGCAAACATCCCAATGTAATTGTTTCACATGTGAATTTAAACGATGACTCTATTGAAGGTATTAAATTAAAAGACCGTCCCGCCTTTAGCGTTCAATACCATCCAGAAGCAACACCTGGTCCGCACGATAGCAGATATTTATTTGATGATTTCGTATCTTTAATGAAGGCTAACTAATATCATATCACAAAATCAAAACCATGCTTAATATTACCATCATCAACGGGCCTAATTTAAATTTATTGGGCAAGCGTGAACCAGGTGTGTATGGTAATGAAAGTTTTGATGATTGCTTATTGCAATTAAAAGAAGCTTTTCCTCAAGTCAATTTCACTTATTTTCAATCTAATGTAGAAGGGGAGATTGTCAATGCGATTCAACAATATGGTTTTAACCAAGATGGTATGATCTTAAATCCTGCTGCTTATACTCATACCTCTATTGCCATTGGCGATGCAGTGGCTGCTATTAAAACACCGGTAATTGAAGTGCATATTAGCAATGTACATGCCAGAGAGGATTTCAGAAAAATATCACATGTTTCGGCTAAGTCGGTAGGTTCTATTGTTGGCCTAGGTCTAAAAGGCTATGCCTTAGCCACTGAATGGTTTTTAACCAAGGCAGGGGCTATTCAATAAGTTTTCATACATTTATTGGGTGGTAGTATACTATTGCATATAAAAAAACGCTTTATGCCCCCACGTTCAATTAATTATCAGCAAAAACTTTGGTGGCTTATTGGAATTTCAGTTTTTGCTAAAATTCTACTTTCCTTTTTTCTTGAACTAGGGAATGATGAAGTGTATTATTATACCTATGCGCTTCAGCCTGATTGGAACCATTTTGATCATCCCCCCATGGTAGGTTGGATGATACGTATTTTTACTTTAAATTTAAATTGGCTTTCTGCTTTAAGTATGCGCATAGGTAGTATTGTTTGCGCTGCGCTTACCACCATTGTTATTTTTGAATCGGGTACTTTATTAAAAAATGAAAAGGCAGGATGGATAGCAGCCCTGTTATACACATTATCTATTTACACTAGTATTATTGCGGGCTTATTTGTTATGCCCGATAGTCCTCAACTTTTATTTTTTACCTTAAGTATATATGTGATGTTGAATTGGGTTATCAAGCCACATATGTTTACTTTATTTGGTTGGGTTTTATTGGGCTTGTTTATTGGGCTCGCTACACTAAGTAAAATACATGGACTATACCTATGGGTGGGCTTTGGCTTATACGTTATTTTTAATCAGGTGGAAAACTTAAAAGAAAAAAATGGATACATTGCTATACTAGTTACTGTATTATGTATTACTCCCATTTTATATTGGAATTTTCAAAACGATTTTATTACCTATCGCTTTCACTCTAAAAGAGTCATGCATACGGGTATTTCTTTTTCCAATTTTATTACACAGCTAGCAGGGGAGTTTTTCTACCAAAATCCATTGGTATATATAGCCGTTTTAATTGCTTTACTGCGTACTCAAAAAGTAAAGTTTCAAGCAAAAAGTGCTAAAGCCATAAATTTACTACTTTGGTTAAGCCTTCCTTTAATTTTTATTTTCTGGGGGGTCTCTTTATTCAATGCCACACTACCTCATTGGACAGGTCCCGCTTTTATACCTTTATTTTTATTAGCAGGCGTTTACTGGGCCTCGTATTCTCGTAAAGTCATTCCTGTGCTCTTAAAATGGGCCATTGGTTTTATGATACTGCTTGTGATAGGTTTTGTGGGTATTGTAAAATTTTATCCTAAGCAATTAGGTGCTGAAAAATTAGAAAATTTAGGAGAGTATAATCCCATTAACGATGTGTCTGGCTGGGCTTATTTCAGTGATGTATTCAAGAATATGGTGGAAAAGGATCAAGTAGAAGGCAGAATGTCTAAGCAAGCGCCCATTGTAGTGCATAAATGGTTTCCAGGAGGGCATTTATTATTTTATACAGCGCCCAAAGTGAATGCAAGGGTTATTGCCATTGGAGCCTTAGAAGATGTTCATAAATTTGCCTGGTTAAATGAAAGTCAAGAAGCAGTGAAAATAGGGGAAGATGCTTATTGTATAGTGCCTTCCAATTTACCTGCCGACCCCATTGCTTTATACGGTGCTTATTTTACCAGCATTGAAAAACCAGATACTATACCTTATATTACCAAGGGGGTACTACTCAGAAATTTTTATGTATACAGGTTAAAAGGCTGTAAGCTTATTCCAGCTAGTATATTAAAGCCTAAAAAATAAAGCCGCCTAGAAAAGATTATCAAAATCTTTACGATAAGAAATACTCAAACCCTGTCTATTTCTCCTACCTAAATTGCTTCCCGTTATATCTAAGCTATTTCTATTAAATACAATGGCGCGTAACTTGCGGTCTCTTGTTAAGATAAATTCAATATTTAAATCGGGCAACCATTGGAAGGTTCCATTTTGAATGCTAGTAGTATTACGTACATTAAAATCTAAGTCGCCTCCTACATTCACAATAATATTATCATTTAAAAAGCTTCGGCCTAATTTTAAATTCACTCTTTGTCTATCTATCTTATTGGCATTAATGGCTAAACCAGCGCCTGTTGGGTCAATTAAATTAGCGCTATTGTATACCGAAGAGCCAATATCAAACCTTAAATTTTTATCTCCGGTTACCTTGTTTAAAATATTGGTAACAGATTTATTAATTTCCTTGGTCAATAAATTGGAGATAGTATTAATACCAATAGTGGTTGCCGTATAGGCATTGCTATTATTGCTATTACTAAAGCTTACAGGGGCAAAGGAGTTAAATACAATTAAAAAAGAAACCTGTTTCAAAATTTCATTATCATCTCTTTCTAATCTTGATATAAATTGAGAGAACTCATTGTCTGTGCTAATGGGGTTGCCTGGTGGAAAGGCTAGGCTAAACTTAATATCGGGTTGCGATAGTTTATTTCTAAGCCCTGCAATGACATACACACTACCTCTATAAGTTCTGACTGCATTGCTAAAGTTACTACCACCCACTAGTTCATTTAAACTAATTCTCTCAGCGGTATACCTAGCATCAATGTGTAAGTCGGCTTCGTAAGGGTCGCCAGTCCATTCAATAAAATTACCTGCTTCTGGAATTAAGTCAAAAGGTTTTTTGATAAAGGATTGAAAGTTGAAATCGTATTTTCCAGACTCTATATTGTATTTACCTCTTATTGTTAAAGGTTCAATATTGCCTGCTCTTATTTTTAATCTTCCATTACCTACGGCTTTAATGACATCTCCCGTAAGCTCATCTAAAATAAGGTCAATCTTTGTTTTATTATTGGCTGTCACTTCAAGGTCGACTACTAAGTTATAGGCAGGTATATCTGTATTATTTTTAGTGGTTTTCCCATATTTTTTAAAAACAATATAATCCGATTTGCCACTTTCCTTGCTGGTAGAATTGGGTAAGTAAATATGGGCGCTATCATTTACATCTGCACTTATAAACATCTTAATATTTTCTTCTGGCCCTTTAATGGTCATGCTAGCTTTTCCAACAGCCTGCCCATAAAAATTGGCATTATCTATAGCATTCGTATTTAATAATTCTATTTTAGGGCTAGTCATTTCCATATCATAGTCTAAATGTTTAAAGCCTTGATTCAATATTTTACCTTTGAACACCGCTTTTCTATTTTTACTATCTCTTACTACAACATTTCCAAAGTCTATTCCTTCGTTGTTGAAATTAATAATACTGCTATCAATAAAGTAGCGCACTTTGGTATAGTCTACTATAAATGAGGCTTTCGCTAAGGTGGCGGAACCTAGCAAATAAGGGTTTTCAATTCTGCCTCCAAAATGTAGTGCGCCATTGGCTTTTCCGTCTAAATGGGTAAGTACACCACCAATAAATTGCTCTACTAAACTAAATTTACTGTTACGCATATAAAGCATGGCGTCTAAGGGACTAGTATCGTTTTTGATAGTATAGCTTCCTATGGCGGCTAAATTATATTCGGTATTAGGGCAATTCAAGTTAAAAGGAACTTTCCCGGTTGAATATTGGTAGCCAATTTCTAGATTGGCAATTCCAATAGAATCGGCGTTAAATCTAAATTGTGCTAATTTTAAATTGGCATCTAATTCAAAGTCGCTTAGTATATTTTTAAATTGAATTTTCCCATTGGTAATACCCTCTAGTTTAGGATAGCTGAAAAATACTTTTGTAAAGTCGCCTAAAATAATATTTTTTAATTCAAGTTCTAGTGCATTTTTAGAGGTAGTAGAATTTGAAAGTACAAATTCCTGTATTCCTTGTGTAATGTTTAAATTGGATGCGTTTACATTATTCTTTCTTAAAATAAGGCTACCTAAATTATTAATATTCCATTTTTTTTGGTTCAAAATGAAATAAGAGGGTTGCCATTTTATGGAAATACCATCATTGTAGGTTTGTACCATGCCCTTGAGCATTATTTCTTCTAAAGCTGACTTACTTAAAGCAAATACAGAAATGATAGATCGGTCATTGCTACTATGCACACTAATATTGGGCTGTAAAAATTGAGTACTATCGGTTATATTAATAGAAGCTGCTATAATATTTACATAAACAGAATCCTTGGTGCCTGTGCCGGTAATTTTACCATTTTTGATTAAATAACTGTCCCAGCTAGCGAAAGGAATGCTAGATACTAGGCTAATATTTTGTTTTGCAGAATTTAAGCTTCCCTCTAATGATAAATTATTAAATCCAGTTATTTCTTTTTTAAATAATCTTAAATAAGGTTCGAAATAATTGGTTTTAATTTGAAAAGTAAAATCCTGATTGGTAGGGGTATTTTTGGGTGCATTAATATAAGTAGGGAAGTAGCGTTGCATAAAGTACTGAACGCTCGTAGGTAAGTTTATAATATTAAATTTACCTGTAATGGAGGCCTTGATATCTTCGCTAGATAATGTTATTTTCTTAATTCCATTTTGAGTACTAGATGCTAATGTTAAGGAATCAAAATCTAAGTTGCTAGTTTCGCCTTTTAAATTTCCTTTATAAAATTTAGCATACCCTATGAAATTATCAATACTATCTCCTTCAAAATTGAGGTCTAACTTGCCAGCAAGTTGTATATCATTTTTAGAAATATTTAAGGCTTTTAAATTGGCGTTATATAAATCGCTGATGGCAATAATTTTAGGCCTTCTTTCATTAAAATCAAGATTAACCTTACTCGTAAAATTTACATTCTCATCATTAATATTTATGAAACCACTAAAGGCCTTTTTTTGTAAAATACCTTTTGTACTTATATGTGTATATATGTATTTATTAACTTCAATAGAGTCGATATTACCTTGTATATTAGTTTTTATATTTTCTAAATTAAAAGAACTGCCCGCAATACTTCCCTTGAAATTCACTAGGCCTATTAAATCATTATCTAATAGTTTGCCAATATTAAAACGATTGGTTTCTAGTAAACCTTCATAACTAGGTTCCTTTTTTTCTGGAAATTGTAATCGTATTTCTGTTTTGGCTACACCTAATTGAGTACTAATTTGTCCTTTTGTAACAAAGTCATATAGGCTACCATTGAATTCACCTTTAAAGTTCATTTCACCTAGGCTATTTACATTTAATCCAGGAGTAGTTCTTAAACTGGGGATCCAATTAGAAATATCGTTGTAGTTAGCATCTGCAATTACACTAGTAAATTTAACTTCTGTATTACGCATATCAGGAATGCCTTTCATTGATAAGTTTCCATTAAGTGTAGACTTATTATAGGATGCTGTAAAGTCTTTTGTTTCAAAACCAGCTACTGTACCTAAAAAATCAAAACTTGTGTTAACCTTTTGATGTATGTTCTTAAGTGCAGGGGCGAAATAGGCGATATCATCGAAGGCTACACTCGCATTAGTCAAATGCGCCTTCATGGTTACCTTATCAATATAAGAAGGAAAATCATTGGCTAAATCCTTGTACTGCATAGCATAATAACTACCTATGCTGCTATTATTGGTTTTTAATAAAAACTTATTAAACTCCATTATTTCTGGAGTCATTTTAAACTGTGTGCTTAGTTTTTTTATTTCAAAGCCCGACTGTTCTTTCACGCGTAAGCTAACATTGGCCTTAATGGTATCTTCCATAAAACTTGCCCTTCGAATATTAGCATTGATATCCTTCATTCTAATATGATCGACATCAAAATTTGAAATAGGTTCATTGAACCCATTTTCAATCCACATTTTACCGTTGATGAGCTGTATTTCATTTGCAAAAACTTGAAAATGATTGTTATTAAAATAAAGTTCACCTTTTTTTCTTTTAATGGCTTTCGCTATAGTTCTAGTAGGGTTCAGCCCCTCTTTATTTTGTAATAGATAATAAGGCTTATTGGCTATGATTTGATCTATGTTAATATTTTTTCCATTAATAGATTTTATATTAACCAATAAGTTATTAGTTGATACAATAGTTTTATTGCCCATCCACTGGTCATCGCTAATAAATTGAAAATTAGAGATGTCTAGTTTTTTAAGATCAAATTGAGCCGCTTTTTGATTACTGTCTGAAGTCTTATTTAATTTATCTAGAATAAATTGATAATTCCATTTCGAGGTTTTACGGTGCAAATACAATTTGGTATTGACTAAGCCAATGTATTTTATTATAGGCGTATTATTGGAGAAGTATAAGTCACTTAATCTTAATTTTAAAGATTCGGTATAAAGGAGTGTATCCTTATTTTCATCTCGAATAAGTATATGTTGAACATCTAATTTGTCGAACAAAGAAAAGCGGACTTGACCCAGTTCTACGGGGGCTCCAATGGTTTCGCTGAAAGAGGAGGCAATACGATGTGCTACTGTGTTTTGCACCCAGGGCAATAAGAATAACAGATAGGTAAATAAGCATATACCTACTAACGCTGCGGCAATAATTCTAAGTATGGTAAATTTCTTATTAAGCAATGAAGGGGTTTTTGTAAAAATACAAAAATTAATAGCCAGCTACGCTATCATCACCTCTTTTATCTCCTGCTGCCATTCGTTTGCCATCGCTTGAAATAAGAATGCCATCCATTCTACCAAATTTGCCTCTTCTGATGGTTTTATAGCCCATATTTTTCAAGCCATTTTCAATATTTTCTGGGAAATCAGATTCTAAAGCAACTACATCTGGAATCCATTGGTGATGAAATCTTGTGGCATCAATAGCTTCTTTGATAGTCATTTTAAAGTCTATAATATTCACTAAAACTTCATATACTTGGTTGGGAATAGTGGTGCCTCCTGGAGTACCAATACTTATATAAGGTTTCCCTTTTACAGTGACAAGGGTAGGTGTCATAGAACTTAACATTCTTTTACCTGCTTGTATTGAATTGGCTTCTCCACCCAAGGCCCCATACATATTAGGTACACCTGGCTTCACGCTAAAGTCGTCCATTTCATTATTTAATAAAAAGCCTGCACCCGCCACAATGGTTTTATTGCCATAGGTATCATTTAAAGTGGTGGTAATAGCTACCATATTTCCTTCTTTATCAATGACACTTAAATGGGTGGTTTGCTCACTTTCAGTTACCTGGCCAGCTACTGTTATTTTACTAGTTCCTGCCACCCCTTCTTTATAATCGCTCATTCTTGCTTGCGCATAACTATTACTTACTAAAGTTTTAGTGGGCACTTTCCAATAATCAGGATCACCCATATGTTCTGCACGATCTGCATAGGCTCTTCTTTGTGACTCCACCATTAAGTTTACAGAAGCAAGTGTATTCAATCCCATTTTCTCTACATTAAAAGGGGCAATCATTTGCATCATTTGTGCAATTAATATTCCACCACTAGAAGTAGGGGCAAAACTTATTACATGGTGGTCTCTGTAATCAAACTCTATAGGTTTTCTAAATTTAGGTTTGTAGTTTTTTAAATCTTCTACACTAATATAGCCACCACTATGTTTCATTTCTTTAACTATGTATTCAGCAGTTTCACCTTCGTAAAAACCTGCTAATCCTTTTGCTTGAATGCGTTTCAGTGTAGCTGCTAGTTCAAGTTGAATAAGTGTATCACCTGCTTTCCAAACTTCTTTTTGTGTAAATGCACTTGGTGCAGAACTATACTTTAAAAAATTAGCACGGTCTGCATTTAAACCCTTGGCTTCTCTTTCTGAAATCATATAGCCAAATTCAGCAAACTCAATGGCGGGTTCAATCAATTTTGCAAAAGGCAATTTAGCATAAGCATGTGTACTTATTATGCCTGCAATACTTCCTGGAATACCAGAAGCAGAACTACCTCTTGTTGATTTTCCATCAATAGGATTTCCTTGCGCATCTAAATACATATCTCTACTTGCAGAAGCAGGTGCTGCTTCACGGTAATCAATACCTATTAATTCTCCATTTACTTTTCTAGCTAACATAAAACCTCCTCCACCAATATTACCTGCCCCTGGAAATACCACGGCTAAGCTAAGTTGAGTGGCAATAGCTGCATCAAAAGCATTGCCTCCCTCTTGCATCATAGTTGCACCTACCATACTGGCCAGTGCATGTGCCGAGGTAACGGCCCCATTTTCAAATGATTTTTCTTTCACCACTTCATATTGATAAGGATTAATATGAGGATGCGCTTTTAAAAAGGGTTGGGCCATTAATTTGCCTGTAAAAAGAAGGACAAAAAATAGCATTATTAACTTGGCAATAGAGAAGGCTTGCAGCGCATTTTTCATAGGGTTTCAATTGAACAAGTAATTTACTTAAATATTTAGTATTCAACAAACTAGGGCCTACCATTTGTGTAAAACTATCCTTAGATAGCCCCTTTTTAAGCCCAAATATCCTTATTTTTAGGGGTATAAATAGGCCCTTTATTCTATAAAATTTAAGTGTAAAAAAATGAATTTTTTTTAACCATGCGTAAAATAGTTCTATTCATTTCAATTTGTTTTTTATTCAATGCATCTTTGTATGCGCAAAAAAATAGTGCCGAAATTTATGCCCAGATAAAAAAAATGGGGGTAGTAGGCAGTGTTTTATATGTAGCAGCACATCCCGATGATGAGAATAATAGTTTCCTTCCTTATTTGACCAAAGAAAGAATGTATAGAGCTGCTTATTTAAGTTTAACCAGAGGCGATGGTGGCCAAAACTTAATAGGTAAAGAGCAAGGGGTAGAATTAGGCTTAATTAGAACACAGGAATTATTAGCAGCCCGCGCACAAGATGGAGCAGAACAATATTTTTCTAGAGCCTATGAATTTGGTTATAGTAAATCTTCAGAAGAAGCCTTAACTATTTGGAATCATGAACAAGTTTTAAGTGACGCCGTTTGGGTGATTAGAAAGTTTCAACCCGATATTATTATTGCACGTTTTCCACCAGATGCAAGAGCTGGTCATGGTCATCATTCAGCCTCTGCCATTATTGCTAATGAAGCATATATAGCCGCTGCTGATAGCAGTAAATTTATAGAACAATTTAAGTATGGTGTGAAGCCTTGGAAAGCAAAAAGAATACTTTGGAATACTTTTAATTTTGGAACCGTTAATACCACCAGTAGCAGTCAATTAAATATTGAAGTAGGTGGATACAATGCTACGGTGGGTAAAGGCTATGGTGAAATTGGGGCCGAAGCAAGAACTATGCATAAAAGCCAGGGAGAGGGCAGGCCAAGAAGAAGAGGTGCTAGTTTTGAATTTTTTGAAACCACCGGCGGCGATATTCCTAAGACCGATATAATGGAAGGGGTGAATACGAACTGGGATAGATTGCAAGCCCCAAGTATTCAACTTACTATTAACGATATTCTAAAGCAGTATGAAATAGAAAACCCCGCTAAGTCGGTTCCTACTTTAGTGAATTTATATAAATCAATTGCAGGGCTTCCAAATTCACTTTGGAGAAATTATAAATTAACTGAACTGCAGGCTATTATTAAAGACGCAGCGGGTATTTATATGGCAGCCAGTTCGCACCAGCAAGAAGTTTTTCCCGGAACAA
>JABMML010000273.1 GCA_013205585.1 Chitinophagaceae bacterium
GCGCATTCTCTTTTTACCTTCTTTTTGCTTCTCTAACAATTTACGCTTACGGCTAATATCACCACCATAACATTTAGCGGTTACATCCTTACGCATGGCAGATATATTTTCTCTAGCAACTACTTTAGCACCAATCGCCGCTTGTATGGCAATTTGGAATTGTTGCTTGGTTAATAGTTCTTTTAATTTTTCACAAAGTCTACGGCCAAAATCGGAAGCCTTGCCTCTATGAATTAATGCACTTAAAGCATCTACCTTTTCAGCATTTAATAAAATATCCATTTTCACAATATCGGCGTCTCTAAATCCTATTTGAGAATAGTCAAAAGAAGCATAACCTCTGGTTTGACTTTTTAATTTATCATAAAAATCAAATACGATTTCCGTCATCGGCATTTCAAAAATTAATTCCACCCTTGTAGGGGTTAAATAACTTTGATTCAATAAAATACCTCTCTTACTTAAGCAAAGGGTAATGATATTTCCAATATAATCGGGAGCCGTAATAATTTGTGCGCGAATATAAGGCTCTTCAATATGCTCAATTTTTACAGGATCGGGCATTTCTGAAGGGTTGTTCACGATAATTTTTTCACCTCTTGTAGTGTAAGCTATAAAACTTACGTTGGGAACTGTAGTAATAACTGTTTGATTAAATTCTCTTTCAAGGCGCTCTTGGATAATTTCCATATGCAGTAATCCTAAAAATCCGCATCTAAATCCAAAGCCTAAGGCTTGAGAAGTTTCTAATTCAAATGTTAAAGAGGCGTCGTTTAATTGCAATTTTTCCATACAATCTCTAAGCTCTTCAAACTCATCAGTGTTCACTGGATAAATACCCGCAAATACCATGGGTTTAACTTCTTCAAAACCATTGATCATCTCTCCAGGGTTATTAGCTAAGGTAATGGTATCTCCTACTTTAACTTCTTTAGCCACTTTAATACCTGTAATAATATAACCTACATCTCCTGCTCTTACCTCTGGTTTGGGGGTCATGGCTAATTTTAATACGCCCACTTCATCTGCATTATAATCTCTACCAGAAGCCACAAAACGTATTTTATCATTCTTCTTTAAGACTCCATTCATAATTCTGTAGTAAACAATAATACCACGAAAACTATTAAACACACTATCAAAAATTAATGCTTGTAGGGGCGCTTCAGTATCACCCACGGGTGCAGGTATACGTTCTGCAATGGCTTGTAGTATTTCTTCAATACCAATTCCTGAACGGCCACTAGCTAGTAAAATATCTTCTTGTTTACAGCCTATTAATTCAATAATTTGATCGGTTACTTCTGGAATTTTGGCGCCATCCATATCAATCTTATTTATTACCGGAATAATCTCTAAATTATTTTCCAATGCTAAATATAAATTGCTAATGGTTTGTGCTTGTATACCTTGTGAAGCATCCACTAATAATAAAGCGCCTTCACAAGCGGCTAAGGCCCTACTTACTTCATAACTAAAGTCAACGTGTCCTGGTGTGTCAATTAAATTATAAGTATAAGTAATGCCATTGTGTACATAATTAATTTGAATGGCATGACTCTTAATGGTAATACCTTTCTCACGCTCTAAATCCATATCATCCAAAACCTGATTCATCATTTCACGCTCGGTAATCGTTTTAGTATGTTCTAATAAACGATCTGCCAAGGTACTTTTACCGTGGTCGATGTGGGCGATGATACAAAAATTTCTAATATTCTTCATGTAAGTGAAACTTGCTTTTAATTAAGAGAGTGCGTTTATAATGTCTGTAAATTCAGTAGCAACTAAAGAAGCGCCACCTACTAATCCTCCATCTACATCTGGTTGAGAGAATATTTCTTTTGCATTAGAAGCTTTAACACTTCCTCCATATAAAATAGAAATTTCATTCGCTACTGCTTCGCCATATTTACTAGCAAAACAAGATCTAATATAGGCATGAATATCTTGTGCCTGTTCACTTGATGCAGTTTTACCTGTACCAATGGCCCAAATAGGTTCATAGGCAATGACCACTTTTACAATAGCATCAATAGATAAATGAAACAATGAATTTTTTAATTGCGCTTCTACAAATGCATTTTGTGTTTCCGCCTCTCTAATAGCTAAAGGTTCTCCGCAACAAAATATAGGGGTACTATGAATAGCTAAAATAGCATTTACTTTTTCTGCTAATAAGGCGTCAGATTCAGCAAAATATTCACGACGCTCAGAGTGTCCTACAATAATATGTTTCACACCTATTGACTGTAACATAGAAGCTGAAACTTCTCCAGTATAGGCACCCGTTTCTTTTTGATGACAGTTTTGTGCTGCAACAAATACATTGGTTTTGTTGGCCAATTTTGCTAAGGCTAATGGAATATAAATGGCAGGCACTGCAAAAATAGCTTGCTGATGAGCGCCTAAGGAATATGAACTAGCTACTAATTCATTTAATAAAGTATCTACTTGAGTAAGAGATAAATTCATTTTCCAATTGGCGGCTGCTATTTGTTTTCGCATAATAATGATAGGAAGTTTAGTGGGCTATTGATTAGCGCTGCAAAGGTATTAAATTCAAGCTTAAATTAGTGATGATTTAATTGATATAAGTGCCTCAAAACCTGCTTTTCGGCCTCGGTAATGGCA
>JABMML010000274.1 GCA_013205585.1 Chitinophagaceae bacterium
AAAGGCCTTAGGCTCTTCCCATACACCTTCATAAGTAACGCCGTCTCCAAATAAATCGGTATTGCCTTTTACACCCATGATAAAAATTCTAAAGTCGTTGTAACGCTGCCATCTTGAAGCCTTCCACATTTCTTTTCTTCTTATATTCATCTGCTTCATCGTTTCCCAATTCTTTTCTAAAAAAGGGGCCACATTTTTTTCACCATTACTTAAGGCTTGTAAAGTTTGCATCACTGATCCCACTAAATCGGCTGAGTAACGATTAATATCAACATGCAACATAATAAAACCTACTTCATCGGCTTGACCAGAAAATTTATTACACATAGTAATATTCTCCCAGTTTAAATCCCCACTGGCATCTAGCTTTCTATAGTTACCTAAAGAATAAGCATAGTGATAATCAAGCCAAGCAAAAACATCTAGTTTATCTGCCACCTTACAAAAAGGCATAGCAATATTTTTAGGTAAAACATTTCTTGCTTTACCATACTTGCCATCTATTTTAAATTGCTGATAAGAAGGCTCTAATAAATAAGCAGAAGCTAAAAAACTATAGGATCTGAATAAGGCTTGTAAAACAAAGATGTCGGTTTCTTTTTCAATGGCTTCTACATGATTTTGTATGGCTAATAGGGGGGCAACAATTGCATTAGGTGTATGTAATAAGCCAAATTCTTTTTCATTTAGCACTACGGGCATTGCATCTAAAACATTTTGTAAATCGCTGTAGGTTGAAGGCAACTTTACCATGGGCGCCTTGGTAGGTAAAAAGCCATGCGCCGCACTTACATCAAAAAAGCCATCTGAATAATTGGATAAAATAGACATTGCAAAAAATTAAGTTTAGTTTTTATAGTATCTATTGAAGCTATGAAAAATTTCAACTTAAAATGCAGATTTGCTCCTTTTTACATGGGGCTTGTAATTAAGCCCAAGCTTGGAATAACTGTTTGATTTACAGTAATTTAAAAAATAAAATTTTCCACTAAAAGCCCATTTATCCTAATCCTTGGTGGCCATTCAATGGCTTTAGATTACCTTGCAGCTCAAATTATGTCTATATGCAAATAGCAATCTTAGGCGCTGGAATGGTGGGTAGAGCCATGGCCATTGACCTATCAAATAAATATCAAGTAAGTTCTTTTGACTTAAGTAAAGAATCGCTTCAAATACTTTCCAATAAAAATAAAAGTATTACTACTGTTCAAGCCGACTTGAGTGATTATGCAAACTACCCTGCCCTATTAGCTAAATTTGATTATGTGATTACAGCCGTTCCAGGTTTTATGGGTTATAAAACTTTAGAAGCAGTAATAAACGCTAAAAAAAATGTGGTAGATATTTCTTTTTTCCCAGAAGACGCTTTGCAGTTAACTGAATTAGCGAAGAAAAATAATGTAACAGCCATAGTGGATTGTGGCGTTGCACCAGGTATGAGTAATTTAATATTGGGTTACCATAATGAAAAAATGAAAATTGATAGTTTTGAATGTATGGTAGGTGGACTTCCTAAAAAAAGAACGCAACCTTTTGAATACAAGGCTCCATTTTCTCCTATTGATGTTTTAGAAGAGTATACAAGACCTGCGCGTTATGTTGAAAATAGTTGCATTGTTACAAAGCCAGCACTAAGTGACGCTGAGTTTATTGATTTTAATAAAGTAGGTACACTTGAATCCTTTAATACCGACGGTCTTAGAAGTATTTTATTTACGATGGGTCATATTCCTAATATGAAAGAAAAAACTTTAAGGTACCCAGGGCATATCGATTTAATGAAAAGTTTAATTAAAGCAGGATTTTTAAATACAGAAGCCATTCAATACAAAGGGCAATCTGTTTCTCCATTAGGTTTTACTTCAGCCTTATTATTTGATCAATGGAAACTAGGTGTTACTGAAGCTGAATTTACTTTAATGACTATTGAAATTAAAGGCGAAGGTAAAACTATTCATTACGAATTGTATGACGAGTACGATGCCGTAACTGAAACAAGTAGCATGAGTAGAACCACCGGGTATACTTGTACCGCAGCATTGAATATGCTCATGGAAAATTTATTTACCGAAAAGGGTGTCTTCCCTCCAGAGCTTGTAGGTAAGTACGCGCCTTGCTTTGAGTATATGATTAAATACTTGCAGGAGCGTAATATTCATTATGTAAAGACTGAGTCTTAATTAGCCAACAATGGCAAGCTTATTATTAATCATATAATCGAAGCTTTCTTTTAAGGCAACAAATACATCTGTGGCTGTTTTATCCATTTCAATAACCATCCAATCTGGATTACCTGTTGCTGCATTAATAATAGCAGGAAAATTTTGTGTTCCCTTTCCTACTGCAGTCATAGGGTCTGGATTATCAATAGCTAATTGATCGTTATAGACGGCAGGCCCATCTTTAATATGTAAAAACTTTGCACGATTTCCCAGCTTTGCAATGATAGCTGCAGGATTTTGTCCTGCCACTTTCACCCAATAGGTATCCATCTCAAAAAATATATCCTTATCCAATTGCTCTAATAAATGTTCATATACAAATTTGCCACCCACTTTATTTCGATACTCCCACCAATGATTATGTATTCCAAATTGTAAACTATTTGCTTTTGCAAATCGAGCAGCTTCATTATATATTCCAATCAATTCTTTCGTTCCCTCTAAACTGCTATAACGATTATCCTCCGGCCAGCCATGCCAAATCATTTTGCTACATCCAAAAGCATTAGCAGTATCTAACATAATTTGTTTTTTATCTCCCATTGGAATTTCTATATGACAAGAAGAAACTAGTAAACCAGCGTTGTTTAAATATTCACTTGCTTGTTCAATGCTAACCCCCTCTGGCCAGAATGCCGTTTCAACATATTTAAAACCTATATCTGCAATTTTTTTAAGTGTGCCAGGAATGTCTTTTATGAATTGATCTCTAACTGTATATAGTTGAACTGAGAGTTTAGCAGGATATTTAGGGATAGGGGTGAATAATGAATTCGCATAGCTAGGCATGGCAGCTCCCAATAATCCCAAACCTGAAATTTTTAAAAAATTTCGTCTAGGGCTAGTATTTAGTTTGTTTTGTAAAACACTAAGTTCATCTTGGGATAAATTTTTCATAGTATGCCTATTTTATAATTACTTAAAGCCTTCTGAAGTTACTAAAATTATTTAAGTCTATAAAGGAGTCAAGAAAGGCTAAAAGATAGAAATAAGGGGCATTTTAGGAAAAATTAATTACTTTTACTCCATAATTAATCAATTATGGGATTTCATATTAACAAGAAAGTAGCTGATAAAAAAGCTGCCACTGGAACTAAAGCCACTTTTCAAGGGGGTAGTTCACAATTTATAGCC
>JABMML010000275.1 GCA_013205585.1 Chitinophagaceae bacterium
AAACGTTTAAATGCAATTGTTTGTAAGTAATAATACGGTGATTTTCTTTAGGATCATTGGGCTCCCAAATAATGGCAGGCTTATCTGCATTTTTTACTAAATGCCTATCGATGCAATTTTCAGTAATATTTAGTTTGCCACCCTTGAACCATTCAACTTTAGGTTCCGTAAAATTCCAGTCCAATACCTTATCCCATTTTTTACGCCAAGTAAAATTTTCTGCAATCTCTCCCCAAAATTTTTCAGGATGGTCGATACTATTTTTATACGCTTCGTGGTAAGCTTCTAAGGTTTTAATTTGATAAGGGTAACTCATGTGCACAGATTGAATAAATAATGATAACCAAATTTACATTTTTCAGTTTAAATATTTAACTTGAATACGCACTAGCCAACAAATAAAAATATGCGTCAAGAAACAAAACAAAATAATATCGCTTTTGTGATAGGGGCTTCTTCGGTGGGCACCTTAATTGAGTGGTATGATTTTTATATTTTTGGAATGTTAGCGACCATCATTTCAAAGCAGTTCTTTCCTGCAGATGCAGGCACAGCAGCACTTTTAAGCACTTTGGCCATCTTTGCAGCTGGTTTTATTGTAAGACCTTTTGGAGCCTTGGTCTTTGGAAGACTAGGGGATTTAATTGGAAGGAAGCATACATTTTTACTGACCTTAATCATAATGGGAGGTTCTACTTTTGCCATTGGACTAGTGCCAGGTTACGCTACTATTGGATGGGCGGCGCCTATCTTGGTATTAATTCTACGTTTATTACAAGGTTTGGCATTGGGAGGTGAATATGGAGGAGCAGCTACCTATGTGGCGGAACATGCGCCTGCTGGTCAAAGAGGTTTTTGGACAAGTTGGATTCAAACTACGGCTACGCTGGGTTTATTTTTAGCCTTAGGTATTATTATATTAATAAGAACGAATCAAGGGGTGGAGAATTTTAGTGCAGAGTGGGGTGGATGGAGATATCCTTTTTGGATATCCATTTTACTAGTAGGCGTTTCTGTATTAATTAGAATGCGCATGAGTGAATCACCCATGTTTACCAAATTAAAATCGGAAGGAAAAACTTCGACGAATCCTTTGAAAGAAAGTTTTGGAAAAAAGGCCAATTTTAAAATGGTTTTATTGGCATTGTTTGGAGCCGTGATGGGACAAGGTGTTGTTTGGTATACAGGACAATTTTATGCGCAAAGTTTTATTGAAACAGTTTGTAAAGTGGAGTTTGTGCAATCACGAAATGTAATGCTGATAGCTATATTAATGGCCACACCCTGTTTTGTTTTATTTGGTTGGTTAAGTGATAAAGTAGGCAGAAAATGGATTATGTTAATAGGTATGCTAGCCGCAGTGCTTACGTATAGGCCTATTTACAAAGAATTTATAAATATTACATCTGCAGCGAATAGAATTAAAATAGTAGATACAAGACTTACCAGTACTATGACAAGTTATCCTATTTATGATGCCAAGGATAAAACGAAGGTGTATCTTAAGCAGCAAACAGATACGACTTATTATGATGGATCTGTTTTTAAATATTATAGAACAGATACCATTATTTTGAAAGCGCCAAGAGATGAAGCAAGGCCAATTACTTTAATTAATCCTGATATGATTCAGTATAGTTCGCCTATTCCCCATTTGGTAGTGGAGAAAACCATGGGAAATGCGGCGTATTGGTATATGATTTGGTTGGTCTTTATTCAAATTGTATATGTGACCATGGTGTATGGTCCAATTGCCGCTTTCTTAGTTGAAATGTTCCCTACTAAAATTAGGTATACTTCCATGTCGCTTCCTTATCATATTGGTAATGGTGTATTTGGAGGCTTGGTACCTTTTTTAGGTACTTTAATTGTAGAGTTTACCAAAACTTCTTCCAATCCTGCTGGCGATTCTCTTGCAGGCTTATGGTATCCGATTGGTGTAGCTTCTGTATGTTTTATTATTGGCCTTCTTTATTTAACGAATAAAATAGATAAAAATGTAATGGACTAAGGCATTAAGTCTTTCATTACAATAAAAATAATTATATGAATACGATTAAAAAATTATTAGGATATGTATGGATGCTGATAGCACCTTGTATTATTTTATTTTTAGTATATGAAGCTTATGATAAAATTTCTAAAGCCCCTGCTGTTACACAGTCGAATGTTATTTTACAGTGGGTTATTATATTATTAGTTTTTACACCTATCTGCGTAGGCTTTTTTATATTCGGTAGCTACGCTAGCAAAGGAGAATACGATCATTTGCCTGCAGCATCTTCTGAAATAGATTAATGGTAAAATCATTTTATATAAGTAGTTTTGATCTATGTCATTAGTAGTAAATACCCTTTGCAAAAATTACGGCCATCAAGTTGCGGTGAACGAGGTTTCCTTTGAATTGAAGCCTGGAGAAATTGTTGGTTTTTTAGGGCCCAATGGCGCCGGAAAATCTACTACTTTAAAAATGCTCGCTGGTTTTTTAGAAACAGATAAAGGGTCTATTGTTTTAAATGGTGAGCGTATCCATCAAAATGCAACTGCTGTAAAAAAACAAATTGGTTATTTACCTGAATCAAATGCATTATACCAAGACTTATATGTGAAAGAATATTTACAGTTTTTAACTGCTGTTCATGCTCTCACAAATGCGTCAGCAGCGATTCAATCGGTAATAGAAAAAACAGGGCTTGGTCAAATGCAAAATAAAAAAATTGCAGCCTTGTCAAAAGGATATAAACAAAGACTAGGCATTGCAGCTGCCATTATACATCAGCCAACACTAATTTTATTAGATGAACCTACGGCTGGTTTAGATCCCAATCAATTAATCGAAATTAGGGCCTTGATTCAGTCGCTAAGCAAGGACACCATGATTTTGTTTTCAACACATATCTTACAAGAGGTAACGGCCATATGTGATCGAGTGTTAGTATTACACCAAGGAAGGCTAGTGGCAGACGAGCCTACCCGTCAATTATTAGATAAACATGGTGCCAGTTTAGAAGAAATATTCAAAATGCTTACCCATTAAAAAAAAGGGTGTAAATTGCAGTCTCCTTTTTGAAATAATTCGTTTGATCGTAAAAAAATAATTATATGAGTTACATTATTGAAGTTCGTGCAAGACAAATTTTAGACAGTCGTGGAAATCCTACAGTAGAAGTAGATGTATTAACGGATGAAGGCGCACTTGGCCGTGCTGCAGTGCCAAGTGGTGCAAGTACTGGTATTCATGAAGCAGTAGAGTTAAGAGACAATGACAAGAAAAAATATCTAGGCAAGGGTGTACTAAAGGCTGTTAAAAATGTAAACGATTTAATTGCAAAATCTATTAAAGGATTTGACATTACAGCACAAGCTGAGATTGATCAAATTATGATTGACTTAGACGGCACAGCTAATAAAAGTAAATTAGGTGCGAACGCAATACTAGCTGTAAGCATGGCGGTTGCCAAAGCAGCTGCAGAAGAAGCGAACCTTCCTTTATACAGATATATTGGTGGTACCAATGCAAGAACAGTTCCAATGCCCATGATGAATATTTTAAATGGGGGAGCACACGCCGATAATAAAATTGATTTTCAAGAGTTCATGATTATGCCAGTGGGGGCACCTAGCTTTAGCGAAGGACTTCGTTGGGGTGTAGAAATCTTCCATCAATTAAAAAGTACTTTAAAGAAAAAAGGGTATAGCACCAACGTAGGAGATGAAGGCGGATTTGCACCAAATATTCAAAGCAATGAAGAAGCCATTGAAACAGTACTTGAGTCAATTCAAGCGGCTGGTTATAAAACAGGAAGCCAAATAGCAATTGCGATGGATGCAGCGAATAGTGAACTTTGGAATGCGAAGAAGAAAAAATATGTTTTCCATAAAAGTTCTGGTAAAGAAATGAGCAGCGACCAATTAGTAAAGTATTGGGAAAGCTGGGTGAAGAAATATCCTATTGTTTCTATTGAAGATGGGATGGCTGAAGACGATTGGGCAGGTTGGAAAAATTTAACTGAAACCATTGGCGATAAATGCCAATTAGTAGGGGACGATTTATTTGTAACCAATGTAACAAGAATTCAAACAGGTATTGATAAGAAAATTGCCAATGGCTTACTTGTGAAAGTTAACCAAATTGGTACTTTAACTGAAACTATCAATGCAGTAAGTTTAGCACAACACAATGGCTACAATACCATTATGTCACATAGAAGTGGTGAAACAGAAGACACTACTATTGCCGATTTAGCCGTGGCTTTAAATTGCGGTCAAATTAAGACTGGTTCTGCTTCTCGTACCGACCGTATGGCCAAGTACAACCAATTAATTCGTATTGAAGAGCAATTAGGTGAAACAGGCGTTTTCCCTACTAAAGGCAAGTTAAAGTTTGGTAACAAATAAAAATACTAGTTTTAAAAATAAGTAGAGGAGCTCCTAGGGGCTCCTTTTTTTTGTCATATCATGAGAACTATCTTAATTTTACGCCAAGTCTCCAATATGAAATTCATTAAAAAAATACTCCCCTTTGTAGCCAATCGATACTTTGTTGTAAGTATTGGATTTGTGGTATGGATGTTATTTTTTGATCAAAGAGATTTTTTTCAACAAAGAGAAAGAGCAGCAGAACTTAAAAAAGTGGAAGATGCTAAAAAATATTATCAAAAAGAAATAGAGTACACGCAAAAGCAATTGAATAATATTCAAAATAATAAAGCGGCTATTGAAAAATATGCACGTGAAAGATATTTACTACGCAGAGAAGGAGAGGAACTGTATTTATTTGAAGATACAATCCATACTAGCACCAAATAATGACAAAAAAAGAACGCTATGAATTAGTACTTACTTATTTTCAAGAGCAAGTACCCATTGCTGAAACGGAGCTACTGTATGAAAATCCCTTTCAATTATTAGTAGCCGTTATTTTATCGGCACAGTGCACCGACAAGCGTGTCAATTTAACCACGCCTGCTATTTTTAAACAATTTCCTACCCCTCAAAAAATGGCCAAGGCTAGTTTTGAGCAAATGTTTGCACTTATAAAAAGCATTTCTTATCCTAATAACAAGGCCAAGCATTTAATTGGCATGAGTCAATTATTAGTAGACAATTTTAATGCAGAAGTGCCTTTGACAGTGGATGCGTTAATTACACTTCCAGGTGTGGGACGCAAGACAGCCAATGTAATTACCTCTGTGGTAGACAAACAACCCAATATGGCTGTAGATACCCATGTGTTTAGAGTTAGTAGAAGATTGGGCTTGGTGCCCATGACGGCTACTACGCCCTTGGCCGTGGAGAAGGCATTAATAAAACATATTCCTACAGCACTTGTGCATACAGCACATCATTGGTTAATACTGCATGGCAGGTATACTTGTTTGGCAAGAAGCCCTAAATGTGATACTTGTGGCTTACTTACTTTTTGCAAGGAAGGGGCAAAAAAAAGCGCCTCTTAAATTAGAGACGCTTTATTATAAGTTAAGATAAGTTAAGGCTGAATATTTTTTCAGCTATTAATACACTACAAATATTGTTCTACTGCAGTTACTAATTCTTGTTTAGTAATAGGAATGCCCATGATTTTATTATAACCTTTAGCATCAACAAAATATTTATCGCGAATAATTTTAATTAATTGCCCGTTATTAATTTCTGGAATGACTATTGTTTCAAAATTCTTTAAAATGTCGCCTAAGTTTTTAGGGAAAGGACGCATATACTTAATATGTGCATGGCTTACTGCTTTACCTTGGCTTTGTAAATGTAATGCGGCACTCTTGATGGTTCCATAAGTAGAACCCCATCCAAGTATTAATACTTTTCCTTTTTCAGCACCAGTGTCAATGGTTTGTAAAGGAATATAGTCTGCAATTTTTTCTACTTTAGCTTCTCTTGATTTTACCATGAATTCGTGGTTCTCAGAATCATAGCTTACGTTTCCAGTTTCTGCTTGTTTTTCTAATCCACCAATTCTATGTTCTAAACCTGGTGTGCCAGGAATAGCCCAAGGTCTTACACCTTTTTCATTTCTTTTATAAGGAAGGAATTTTTCTTCACCTTCGTCTAATGCTTTTTTAAATTTCACTTCAATAGTAGGTAAGCTACTTGCAGAAGGGAATTTCCAAGGTTCAGCACCATTGGCAATATATCCATCACTTAATAAAATAACAGGTGTCATATGTTGTAGGGCAATACGCACTGCCTCAAATGCCATATCAAAACAATCGCTAGGCGTTGAAGTTGCAATAATAGGAATAGGTGCTTCACCATTACGTCCATAATAAGCTTGCATTAAATCGCTTTGCTCTGTTTTAGTAGGTAAACCCGTTGAAGGGCCACCTCTTTGAATATTCACAATGACTAATGGAATTTCTAACATCATGGCGAGTCCCATGGCCTCTGTTTTCAAGGCCATACCTGGTCCTGAAGTAGTGGTTAAACCAATAGAACCCCCATAGCTTGCCCCAATAGCAGCACTAATACCAGCAATTTCATCTTCTGCTTGGAAAGTTTTTACATTAAAGTTCTTGTACTTACTTAATTCATGTAAGATATCGGTAGCAGGTGTAATAGGATAACTTCCTAAGAATAATTGAAGTCCACTTTTTTGAGCAGCTGCAATTAATCCCATTGATAATGCTTGGTTACCCATGATACTTCTGTAAGTACCCGGATCCATTTTTGCCTTTTCTACTTTGTATCTAGAAGAAAAAAGTTCGGCCGTTTCACCATAGAAGTAGCCAGCTTTTAATACATCGATATTACTATTTAAAATAGATTCTTTCTTTTTGAATTTATCTTTTAAATATTCAATAGTGGTGTCTAAATCTCTGTTGTATAACCAATAAATTATACCCAATACAAACATGTTCTTTGCACGGTCTCTTTCTTTATTACCTAAATCGGTATAGGCTTTTAAGGCTTCGCGTGTTAATTTAGTTACATCAACTTTTGTTAAATCATATCCATCTAAACTGCCATCTTCTAATGGATTAATGCCATCAGGGTAGGCAGCTAAGCGTAAATTCTTTGTATCAAATCCTTCAATGTTCGCAATAATTTTTCCGCCTTTTTTTAAGCCTTTTAAATTTACTTTCAAAGCGGCTGCATTCATGGCAACCAATACATCACAAATATCACCTGGTGTGTATACTCTATTAGAACTAAAATGAATTTGGAATCCACTCACGCCTGGAAGGGTTCCTAATGGAGCTCTGATTTCCGCAGGGAAATCGGGGAAAGTAGCTAAATCAATACCTAATAAGGCAGTGTTATTGGTAAATTGCTGACCCGTTAATTGCATACCATCACCACTATCACCAGCAAATTTTATGACTACATCTTGTAAAACAACTTCTTTTTGCATATTCGATTTAATTGGAGCACGAAGGTACAAATCCAAGGGCCTAAAACCTTAACTTTTTGTAGTTTTTTTATAGTTTTCTTGTCTACCTTCATAGCCACAAAGCCTTGATTTTATGCTTATTGGGCCCTTTTTTTACCTATTAAGTCTGTTTTTACTACCCTTTCTGCCCGCTCACCCAATGGCAGTGTCGGTTTATTAGCAAAAATGGTTGGCTTGATAAAAAAGCGAAAGTTCTACCGCTTTGATAAGAACACCCGGCATCCAGGGCTTAAAAATGCATTGAATTAGCCTTTTTTAGACAATCATTCAAAGTATTTAGTATTTTTATACTAGAAAAAAACTTAAAACTATGGCCATCTTTAAATCTGGAAATCCAACACTTACCGAAAAAATATTTGATAAAAGTTTGCATGACAATGCTACCTCATTTGGTGTAATGAGCATTCGTGGCACCATTCAAAAATTTGGTTTTTTACTTTTAATGGTCATAGCTGCCGCCATGTACGTTTGGAATGTGTATGCTGAAGGCAATACAAGTTCTGCTACCACTTATATGCTAGTGGGCGCCATTGGTGGTTTTGTCGTAGCCTTGGTAATTATGTTTAAGCCTCAATGGGCTGGCTATATTGCACCTGCTTATGGAATATTAGAAGGTTTATTTATTGGAGGTATTAGTGCTTTTTTTAATGCTATGTTTCAAAAAACCTATCCAAATATTGTACTACATGCAGTGGGTTTAACTTTAGGTGTAGCGCTTGCTATGTTCTTGCTTTATAATTTTAGAATTATTAGTGTAACCAATCGCTTGCGTTCTATTATTATGTCGGCCACCATGGGTATTGGTTTATTTTATTTAATTGTATGGATATTGGGTTTATTCGGAGTGAATATGGGATTTGCATTTGATAGCTCTCCATTAAGTATTGGTATAAGTTTATTTATAGTAGGTATTGCAGCTTTAAATTTATTATTAGATTTTGATGCCATTGAAAAAGCGGCTGAAAGCGGTGCGCCTAAATACATGGAGTGGTATGGTGCCTTTGGATTACTAGTTACTTTAGTATGGTTGTATATGGAAATTTTAAGATTATTAAGTAAATTAAACTCAAAAGACTAGTGCGTTTATTTATCCCTCTAAATAAAAATTACAATGGAGTTTAAGCGGGGTAAATTATCGAACGAGCAATTGATACATCTTTATCGTTCCTTGCTTTTGCCAAGAATGATAGAAGATAAAATGTTGCTTTTACTTCGCCAAGGAAAAATTAGCAAATGGTTTAGTGGTATTGGGCAAGAAGCCATCGCAGCAGGGGCCACATTAGCCATGGAACCTACAGAATGGATCATGCCCTTGCATAGAAATTTAGGTGTATTTACTGCACGAGGTATGCCCTTGACCGATTTATTCAAACAATGGCAAGGATATAAGTCGGGTTATAGTAAAGCGCGCGAAAGAAGTTTTCATTTTGGTAGTAAGGAACATCATGTTTGCGGTATGATATCCCATTTAGGTCCTCAATTAGCCATCGCAGATGGCGTTGCACTAGCTTATCAACAAAGAGGACAATTAAAAGCCACCTTAGCATTTACAGGAGAGGGCGGAACTAGTGAAGGTGATTTTCATGAAGCCTTAAACGTTGCGGCTGTATGGGGCCTGCCCGTTATTTTTATTATTGAAAATAATGGATACGGATTAAGTACACCTACCAATGAACAATATAAATGCGATTATTTAGTAGAGCGTGCCAAAGGTTATGGCATTGAGGGTATTCGTATTGATGGCAATAATATTTTAGAAGTATATGATACAGTGAAAGGTGTAAGAGATTATTGTATTAATAATCAAAGACCTTATTTAATTGAGTGTACCACTTTTAGAATGCGTGGGCATGAAGAAGCCAGTGGTGTGAAATATGTTCCAAAAGAACTAATGGAAACTTGGTCCAGAAAAGACCCCATAAAAAATTACGAGCAATATTTAGTGAATGAAAAAGTAATCACTGAGATGGAAGTGGCCACAATCAGAAATGATTTAAAGCAAAGTATTGAATCGGATTTAAAAATTGCCATGGAGCCAGAATATTGGGAGCCATCAGTGCAAGAAGAAGTGGCCGATTTATTTGCACCTACTTTACCTAATACCATTTTGGATTTTACCGATTTAAATAATCCTATATTAACAAAGAAGCGTTTTATAGAAGCTATTAGCGAAGCCCTAAGACAATCCATGGTATTGTATCCTGAATTAATTATTATGGGTCAAGACATTGCTGAGTATGGAGGTGCCTTTAAAGTAACAGAAGGTTTTGTGCAACAATTTGGAAAACAAAGAGTGCGCAATACGCCTATTTGTGAAAGTGCCATTGTAGGTGCTGCACTTGGTTTAAGTTTAGAAGGCATAAAGTCGGTAATGGAAATGCAGTTTGCTGATTTTGTCACGGTGGGCTTTAATCAAATTGTAAATAATTTGGCCAAAATAAATTACAGATGGGGACAGAATGCAGATGTAGTAATTCGTATGCCAACAGGTGCGGGTGTGGGAGCGGGTCCTTTTCATTCACAATCGAATGAGGCATGGTTTACACATGTGCCCGGATTAAAAGTAGTTTATCCTTCTAATCCTATTGATGCAAAAGGTTTATTGATTGCCGCATTGGCCGATCCAAATCCCATACTTTATTTTGAACATAAAGTAATGTATAGAAGTATGGAGGCAGAAGTACCCGATGAATATTATCAAGTTCCTATTGGTAAGGCTGCGCTAGTGAGCGAAGGAGAAGCGGCTTGCATTATTACATATGGTATGGGTGTGCACTGGGCTTTGCAATATCAAGCGTTGCATAGTGAAGCGTCTATTTCTATTTTAGATTTAAGAACCTTGGCCCCCTTAGATTATGAAGCCATTGAAAAAGTAGTGAAGGCCACTGGAAAAGTAATGGTACTACACGAGGATAATTTAACCGGTGGTATTGGTGGAGAAATTAGCGCCTGGATTGCAGAACACTGCTTTGAATATTTAGATGCACCTGTAATGCGATGTGCTTCCTTAGATACACCTATTCCTTTTAATATTATTTTAGAAAAACAATATTTAGCGAATTCAAGGTTAGATGAAATGATGCAAAAGCTTTTAGCTTATTAATTTCTTTAATAGCTTTTACCTTTGATAAGTATTTGTAACAGAGCTGCCAGAAGTATCTGTTAATATAAAAGTATATTTATTATTTGCATCCCAACTATACTTAACATATCCATTCTTAGTACCTCTTTTATAAGTTAGCAAATAGCCATTTGTTCCTACAGCAACAAAATC
>JABMML010000276.1 GCA_013205585.1 Chitinophagaceae bacterium
CGGAGGCATAGGAGGTGCGATGGGCCTTGCAAGTAGTTTTGGCTTTGACTTAGGTGGTGGAGGCGGAGGTTTATTCACTAGTTCCAATATCATTGAACTAATGAAGAGCCGCTTGGTGGTAGAAAAAACATTATTGAACCCGGTTCAAGTAGCAGGCAAGGAAATTAGTTTAGCAGATTATTATATTCAGATAAATGAGTTAAACAAAGACTGGTCCAAAAAGCCTGCACTTGCGAATATTAATTTTCCTGTGAATGCCGATAGAACAAAATTTAGTTTAGAACAAGATTCTATATTGCAAACTATTTCTGCAGGCTTAACAAAAAATAATTTAGTCATTGCACAGGAGGATAAAAAAGTGAGCATTATAAGTTTGACCGTTAAAACCGAAAGTGAATTATTTTCTAAATTGTTTTGTGAACAATTGTTAAAAGAAACTTCAGATTTTTACATTGAAACAAAAAGTAAAAAATCACGGTTGAATGTAGATATTTTACAACGCCAAGCAGATAGTATTAGAGCAGAATTAAACGGTGCTATTACAGGAGTGGCCGCAGCAAGTGATAATGTATACAATTTGAATCCGGCATTTAATGTAAAACGCACACCAAGTACAAGACGCCAAGTGGATGTTCAAGCGAATACGGCCATACTCACGCAGTTGGTGGCTCAATTGGAATTGTCTAAAGTAAGTTTAAGAAAAGAGACCCCACTAGTACAATTAATAGACCGCCCTATTTTACCATTAGAAAAGGATAAAGTTGGAAGGTTAAAATCACTTGTATTAGGAGGGTTCTTAGCAGGTTTCTTATATATTTTATACCTCATTTTTGGCCGTTTGTATAGAAAAATTATTTCTTAATTTATTGATAATCAGTATATTACAATTATTTAGATTAAGATACTCAAGCAATTACAATATAAATTAGTTTTAATTTCATATTACTTATTTCATAATTTACTCAATAATACTTATTTTCACTACTCAGTATTGCGCTATTCTAAAATATTGAATTGAGTATTTTTCATCTTTTATGTGACTCAGGGCGGCGTAGCCGTTTTATACCTAATTGAGCTATTCATCTACCCCAATGATCTTAGATAAAATTTTTACTGGAAAAATTAGAGTACAACTACTTACGAAATTGCTACTCAACCCTGCTAGTACCGTGTATTTGCGGGGCTTAGAGCGTGATTTAGGTGTAAGTAGTAATACCGTACGTTTGGAACTAAATAAGTTATCGGATATGCAACTTATACAAGAGCATGCCGAAACTATTAATACCAAAACCAAACATTATAAGGTTAATACCAAGCACCCCATGTTTAAAAGTTTAAGGGGCGTGATATTACAGCATGTTGGTTTGGATCAAATTATTGAAAATGTATTGGAAAAACTGGGCAATGTTGACGAAGTGTATTTAACAGGCGACCTAGCATTAGGAAAAAACAGCCCCTTTGTAGATTTAGTTTTGGTAGGCGATATAGACAAGGCTTATTTGTATAATCTCATCGAAAAAGCGGAAACTTTAATAGATAAAAAAATACGTGTAGGCCTGTATTTACCCCAGGAATTTACAGAAGATAAGCTAAAGGATGTGGGTGTTTTTATGAAATTGATATAGTGGAATAGAATATTTTATGCAAACAAAAGAAACAAAAAAACCAGTTGAATTGTTATCCAAGCACTTGTTTTGGGATATTGACCCTACTGTATTAGAATGGGATAGTAATAAAAAAACAATTATTGAAAGGGTGCTTGAAAGAGGCAGCTTTGAAGAATGGCAATATATTGTTAAGATTTACACCTTGGAAGTAATAACCAAAACTGCACAAACTTTTAGAACAATGAGCCCACTTGATTTAAATTTTTTAGCAACGATTTCAAATACCCCAAAAGAAGAATTTAGATGTTACAATACAAGGTTGTTGACGGGTCAACATTGGATATATTAATTAAATTAAATAATTGTATCTTATTTAAAAACTATAGATTAGTAGGTGGTACAGCACTTGCACTTATACAAGGACATAGAAAGTCAATAGATTTAGATTTTTTTGGTATTGAAAAAATTGATTCAGAAGAACTAATTATATTTTTGAAATCAATTGGGAAATTAAGGGAAATAAAAACTTCTAAAAGAATCGATTCGTGTTTTTTAGATGATGTTAAAATAGATATAGTTAGTTATCCTTATGAATGGATTGACAGCCCACTGATTGAAGATAATTTAAGGTTAGCAAGCAAAAAAGAGATAGCAGCTATGAAAATTGCTGCAATTGTAAACAGGGGCACAAAAAAAGATTTTATAGATTTAAATGAGCTGCTTAATTCTTTTAACTTAAAAGAAATTATAGATTTCTATATTAGTAAGTTTAATGATAGTTCTGTTTTTTTTGCCTTAAAAAGTGTGCTATATTTTGAAGATGCCGAAACAGAAGAGATGCCGTATATGTTTAAAAATATTACCTGGCAAACAGTAAAAGACAATATCAAAAAGGCCTATGCAAGTTATATGACAGAGAATGAATTACCCAGTGAGTAGTGTGATTAAAAATAGTGTTATAGGATTAGTGTGGTCCACACTAATCTGAAG
>JABMML010000277.1 GCA_013205585.1 Chitinophagaceae bacterium
AGATAGAGTAGGTGTGGGTGTTAAAAACCATAAGGGTGACTGGGTATTAATGAATGGGAATCAAACAGCCGTATTAGCCTTTGCGTATATGATGGAGTCGCGCAAGGCCAAAGGCATTGCAAAGCCCAATGATATGGTCATTACCACAATTGTGACTACCGCTATGATTAACGAAGTGGCTAAGCAAAACAAGGTGAACTGCTACAATGTATTAACAGGTTTTAAATGGGTGGCAGAACTAGTAAAAGAAAAAGAAGGCAAGGAAAATTATATTATTGGAGGGGAAGAGAGTTTTGGTTTAATGATTGGAGATCAAATTAGAGATAAAGACGCCGTAAGTGCCGTGGCTATATTATGTGAAATGGCTGCTTATGAAAAAGCAAAAGGTAGCAACTTGTTTAATAAACTCATTGAGCTTTATATACAATACGGTTTTTATTATGAAAACTTAATTAGCATTACCAAAAAAGGAATGAATGGCCAAGCAGAGATTGCCAAAATGATGGAAGACTACAGACAGTCTCCTCCCACCAATATTGATGGAGAAGCGGTGACCACCTTATTGGATTATGAATTGCAAATTGGAAAGAATTTATCAACTGGAGAAACCTGGAAAATTAATTTACCTAAGAGTAATGTCTTGCAATTTATTACTGCTAATGGAACTAAAATTTCGGCAAGACCTAGTGGTACAGAACCTAAAATAAAATTTTATTTTAGCGTGAATACAAAATTAAAAGACAAGGCTAGCTTTGACACCACTTATCAAATGCTTCAAGATAAAATAAAGGCCATTATTTCTTCAATGCAATTAAATTAACTGATAGCATGAGAAAATGGGAAGATTTAGTAGACACTTATTTGCATAAAGGACTTCGAAAAAAATTAGTAGAAATTTTAAAGGAGAAAGGTATTACTGACGAGCAGGTGCTTCAAGCCATTCATTCTATACCTAGACATTATTTTTTAGATTCAGCCTTTGATAAAATTGCCTATGAAGACCGCGCCTTTCCTATAGCCGCTGACCAGACCATTTCACAGCCTTATACGGTAGCTTATCAAACACAGTTACTGCAAATTAAGAAGGGAGAGAAAGTGCTTGAAATAGGCACGGGGAGCATGTATCAAACTACGGTGCTTGCCGCTATGGGTGCGCAGGTATTTACCATTGAAAGACAGAAGCAATTATTCGACCAAACGCCCACTTATTTATTTAAAGAACAGTACGCTAACATACAATTTTTCTTTGGGGATGGATTTGAAGGCCTGCCCTCATTAGCGCCCTTTGATAAAGTATTAATTACTGCAGCTGCGCCCAAAATTCCTGAAAAATTATGGGCTCAATTAAAAGTAAGCGGTAAAATGATTATTCCTTTAGATGAGTCCGACGGGGCACAAAGAATGCTAAGGCTTACTAAAAAAAGAGATGGCTCTGTAAAGCAAGAAAAATTTGATGCTTTTTCTTTTGTACCCATGCTAGAAGGAAAAACCCAGAAATAAACTTTTACTGTTGTGGCATTTGGTCCATTCCGCCACCATCTTCTGATTTAGTATTTTTACGCTTTAATAAATTCACATCAAATTTTCCAAAACGATAAGAGAAGTTCAATCTAAAGAACTGTTGGTCTCTTGTTCTAGTGACATTTTGTGTAAAGTATAAACTTTCAGAATAGGTCTTAATGACTCTCGTTTTAAATACGTCGCTTGCACTTAAAGTCAATGATGCAGTTTTACCACCCTTCAAGGTCCAATCTTTTCTAATGGCTAAGTCAAATTCATAATTAGGTAAATTGTATCCTTGTGCTGTTGACTGTGGTCCGCCAAATCCACCACCGCCAAATCCACCACCGCCTCTACCGCCACCACCACCGGAATTACCACCTGGAGGTAGAATTGTCTTGGCTTGGTATTGTCCACTAAATTGAAGAGACAAGCCTTGAACAAGTTTAAAATTATTATTCATCTTACTAAACCAGCTTGTTAAGTTGTTGTTGACATCCTGACCAATAATGGTTGAATTAATTTCTGATTTAAATAAGTTAAAGCTTAGATTTAAATCCCACCATTTAGTAATTGCCGTTTTATTGCTAATTTCTAAACCAAATACTTTGGAGGTATTGGCGTTGATATATGAACTGTAGAAAGCACTATCGTTGTTAATAGGGTTGATATCCTTATATATATAGTTGGTGATTAAGTCTGTACTGTATTTGTAATATGCAGTTACGAGTAAATTCGACCCCTTTTTATATACACTATTATAGGCTGCCTCAAAAGAATGCGTGAATTGAGGTTTCAATTTTGGATTACCTACAGAAATATTTAGTGGATCGCTATAATCTGCGAATGGTTGCAATTGGAATGAATTGGGTGCATTGATACGCTTTGAGTAATTAATTTGAAAATCGGTTTTATCATTTAATTTATAACTAATAAAGGCACTAGGGAACAAAGAGAGGGGTAATTTAATTTTTGATTCTAAAGAATCCTGCCCTTGTTTATTTAAAACATTCACCGTGTACTCTCTATTTTCTACTCTGAATCCAAGTTGGTAACTAAGATTATCTTTCTTTCCTCCTAAGTTAGTGTAGGCAGCTAAAACTTGTTCATTGTATTTTAGTTGATTACTAATGCTATTTACTAATATTTCATTTCTAAATTGGTCTCTTGCATTGAATTCATTGCGATTATTCATTCTAATACCAGCTTCAAATTTGACATCATTTTTCAATAATCTTTCATAATCAATATTAGA
>JABMML010000278.1 GCA_013205585.1 Chitinophagaceae bacterium
CTTTAAGAGGTGTATCGCCTTCTCCCCATGGCATATTTTTTGTACCATTTACTTTATTCTTACGATCCTTAATATGCATACTAGTTATACGGTCATGATTTTTTTCAATAAAAGCTAATAAAGTTGCTGTGGTATTTGCTCCACCTGCTGCAATATAATGGCCGCAGTCAAGGTTGATAGCGTTGTAAGGAGATTGACTCAAAGCCAAGTCCCATGCAGTGTCTGTGGCTTGTAAATGTGCATGATAACCCACATATACTTTATGTTTTAAACCAAACTCACCTAATCTTTTTGAATGATCTGCATTGGTAGGTATTTCCACATTCACTGAACTGGCTCCTAATGCTTTTGCAGCTCGCATTGCGTAATCAATTTCGCCATCGGTACTTTTTACACCTAAAGCCGCGTCTGGTTTATATGCATAAATTGTAATGCCTGCATCATTGAATAATTTTCTTAGTTCTACAAACTTATCCATTGAAGCTGTTTCTCTCCAGGCTCTTGCTTTTGCATTTCTTTCTTCCATTGTTTTCATGTATTCCTCGCGAGTCATTTTTGGCATTGCACCTGCTGGACTTCCTGCATAGGCTTCAGCAGGGTCTCCCATTAATTCAATGGCAGTAATGCCAGCCTCTTTTAAATATTGTATTAATTGTTCTGCACTACCTGGCATGGATCTAAAAGAATAAGTGATAGCACCAATTTGCACACCTTTAATTTTAGAGTTTGGATTAGCAAGAAAAAAAGAATTAGCAGCTAATGCGTTTTTACCCATGAACACTAAGCCTAATGAAGCTAAAGAACTTTGGTATAAAAAGTTGCGGCGTGAATTGTTTTGAATATTTTTTTTACTGTTTGACATACTATTTTATTTAATTTTTTATTAATATAATTACTAATTCATAGAGTTTAATAAATACTTTGCTATAAAGTTTTACGACCCATTTGATTAGAGTATTAAATTAGACAAATTCTTGTAATGAATAAAGGAAATATGATAAATGGTTCCTGCTCAATCAAGCTAGTGAATCTATTAAACTTTTACTAGATATCAAAGCTAGATTAGTATAAGTCAATACGCTTGCCTTGTTCAGCATATTTAATAGTAAGCCCCTCTGTATTGGATGCGGCTATATCGTTTTTGATCGAGCTTTCACAGCTAGCGCAAGGTTTGATATGGGTAATATAAATAGGCACAGTTGAAAGCTGGCCATTAGAATGCTTATTTAATACTTTCATTTCTTGCATTAATAAACGGGGCGTTAGGTGACCATATAATGCTTTATCCGGCATGGTATTGTCAAAAGACACTTCAATAAAAATGGCTTTCAGTGTTTGCGCTATTACTTTATCTGCAATAGCCTTCCATAATTGTTCTAATTGATTCGATTTTTCTACTTCATCGGCACCTGTATCTCCTAGGTATAATAAATAGCTATTATTATTACGCACTAAAAAAGCGCTGCTTTCATAAGGGTTTACATGACTTAATATATAAGGCGTTACAGATAGTTCTGTATTCGGAATTTCAATTTCTTTACCAGGGGCTAAGTAGTTATAGGTATACTTATTTAAAATAGGCTTATCGCCTTCACTTCCAAAATTAGCCCAGCTTTTAGCGGTAAAATAGTTGTTCTTTAAAATATCAATTACAGGATTGAAGCCATAAATATTTTTAGGACTATCATTAGGTGAATTTAAAATAAGTCCTGCCACATGATCTAAATGTGCATGTGAAATAAAATAAGCCTTGATATTATTTTTTTGAACTTCTTCTGCACTTTTTTCTGTAAATAATTTATTAGCCACTGCTTTTTGCAAACCAGCATTAATGGTACCTGCGTCTAAACAAATATAATTGCTATAACCTTTTGCAGCCACCATATAAGAAGATAGGTTGGCTTCATCTAGTCCGCCTTTTACACCTAAGGGTATAACAGTAAATCCATTAGAAGTGTTTTGTGCTTTAGCACTTACACTTATATTCAGCGCAAAAATGAAAAATAAAATAATTCGAAAGTTCATGATAATATATTTAATTACTTAATTATTTAGTCCATTAACTAGTCAATCATTTATGAGCCATAAAGTTATCTACTTTATCTAAAAAAGCTTTAACTGTTGCTAAGTATTCTTCTTTATTATCTTGCATAGTGGCATGACCTGCATTTTTAATCATCTTAAATTCAGCACCTGGAATCATAGTTTGAAAATATTGAATGGTGCTGGGTCTTGCTTCATCAAATTCACCGGCTACTAATAAGGTAGGCACTTTAATTTTAGTAAGAAATGCTAAGCGGTCATACTTTAATAAATTACCAGTGGCTGTGAACTCGCTAGGCCCCCACATAAATTCATATACATTGGAACCTGAAAATAATTTAGCAGTATCGGCTTGTCCTTTTGTTCTTTCAGTTCTTCTTAAAAAGTTTTTATAGTAAAGTGTAACTGCATCTTGATAAGCTGCGTTATCGTAGGTTTTATTTTTTTCATTTACTCTAATATTGGTTTGAATAGAATCGGGTAGAGAAGCAATTAAAGTATCTGCGTCCTTGGTCCACATTTCTGTGCTAAATAAAGGGCTGCTAAAAATAATTGACTTTATATGCTTCGGGTATTTAATATAATAATCTATGCCAAGCATAGTGCCCCAAGAGTGTCCGTATAAGTAAAAGTTTTCAAGCTTTAGGGCTGTTCTAATTTGCTCAAGTTGTTCTACATAATTTTCGATAGTCATTAAAGAGGTATCGGTAATTCTTGTAGACCTGCCGCAGCCTAGCTGGTCTATAAATATAATAGGGCGGTCATTGCTTAATTCTTTTAAATTTTCTAAGCCATAACTAGATGAACCAGGCCCACCATGTAGTAAAAGTAGTGCAGGTTTTGTGCCTGTGCCATTAATACGGTACCAAACCTTACCGCCTTTTACATCTATAAAACCTTCCTTTGGACTACTGGTGCTAGAAGTACAGCTTATTAAAAGGCTATACAATAATGTTAATATTAAAAGTGGAAAATAATTTCTTGTTTTCATGGCGAATATTTTTTCTATTTTATTTTCATTTAATAAGATGGAAGATACAACTTAAGAATAACTTAAGCCATGTCTAGTATAGACTATAATCTATTAAACATCTTGTTTAAGCTATGAGTTTTGTCATAGAATAGTCTAAATAATTGATGCTTATTATCTTTAAACTAGAAGTAAAAGTAATCAATACGCTATGTGTGGAAACTACTCAGACAAATCTGATGTCAATGACTCCACAAGAATACGACTAAGCACATTATTAATATATCTTAGTTAAAATATTCCCCCATGCTTAAAACTAAATTTCGTTCCATTTGTTCAATTGCCACTGGCTTAGATGTCTTAGGAGATAAATGGTCACTTATTATTATAAGAAATATGCTTTTTTTAAAAAAGTGTACCTATAAAGAATTAATGGACAATCGTGAAAAAATTGCTACTAGGGTTTTAGCCGATCGTTTAAAAAAATTAGTTTTGGATGGCTTGATTGAAAAAAATAATCACCTTACTAATAAAAAAGTATTTATATATACGTTAACTGAAAAGGGAATAAGTACTATTCCTTTAATTGTGGAATTAATGAAATTTTCAATTCAACATTACCCTAATCAAATTAAGGGTAAAACGGTAGACAAAAACAGAATTTCTTATAAATTAACCAATGCTAGTTCAGAGCAGGCCTTCATCAAAGATGCCAAAAAGGAGTATTTAAAGTACAAGAAAACTTTACCGGCTTAATTTTCTTTCTATTTAGAGACATTTAGAGCTATTTAGCGCTATTTAGCGCTATTTAGTTTAGACCCCATAGGCAAGGTATAGCCCAAACTCAAAATAAATTCCATTGTGCCAAAGCCTTGTTTGGCATTTCCCTTGTAAACATCTAAGTTGTAATAATAAGCGTAGTCTAATTTACCTGCGAACTCAAGATATAGTTTTTTATAAAAGGTGCTTCTAAGTGCATATTCAAGTCCTGTATTCCATCCACCAAACTGAAATCCCTTTTCATTTTTTTGACCAAACAATTTATTTTCTACATGCGGAATTAAGGGACCAATTCCTGCCTTGGCTAAACCATCTATTGCTATAATATCATTGGATATTTTTTTGAATCGTTTGCGTTTTACAATATTAAAAAGTAAAAAGTTTGCTCCATTGTTTAAGTAGTAATAATTTTCCGCGCTGCCTTGACCCTATTTAGTAAAAATAAAACTAGAGTCTACCTTAGCAC
>JABMML010000029.1 GCA_013205585.1 Chitinophagaceae bacterium
GGCTTATCTTAAAGCAGTTCCTAAGATGTTTGACACTGTCAGAAAAATTTGTGGAGATGAAGTAGAGCTTTTACATGATATTCATGAGCGAGTTCAACCTATGGATGCTATAAACATGATTAAAAACCTTGAAGATTATCATCCCTATTTCATAGAAGATCCATTCTCGCCTGAAAATCAAGAATGGTTCAAACAATTAAGAGTAACTACTTCGGTGCCTATTGCAATGGGGGAATTGTACAATAATATAAATGAATTCAAATTGCCGATGGTAAATCAATGGTTTGATTTCATAAGAGTGCATGTTTCTCAAATTGGTGGTATTACCCCAGCTATGAAAATAGCTCGATTAGGAGAATACTTTAATATTAAAACAGCATTTCATGGCCCTGGTGATGTATCACCTGTAGGACATGCAGCACATGCACATATCGATCTTACTGTTTGGAATTTTGGTATTCAGGAAGCAGTTCATTTTTCAGATAAATTAAAAACAATTTTTACGGGTTGTCCAACTATGGATAATGGTTATATGTCTGTAAATGAAGTGCCAGGTCTTGGAGTGGATGTGGATGAAAAAGAAGCAGCAAAATATCCAATTACAACTAAATCAAATTGGCAAGTAAGAAAAGGAGATGGTACAATCATTAGACCATAAAGTTTTTTAAATAAATTAATTTATCATGAACATAAAAAAAGGGTTTTCAATGGCATTCGTTTTTATATTTAGTTCACTTTTTTTGTCAGCACAAAATAAAGTAGAAAAATCAATTGCGAGTCAAGTTGAAATGCTTCGTCAGGCTATGATTAACGCAGACGAAGTTGCACTTAATGATTTAGTTGGTGAAAAATTGAGTTATGGTCACTCTGCTGGTTATGTTGAGGATAAAAAAGAATTTATTCGAAAACTAACCAGCGGAGAAAATGACTTTGTTAAAATTGATTTAAGTAATCAATCGATTAGTATTTCTGGTAATGTAGCAGTTGTTAGGCATCGCTTGGATGCTAGCACACAGGATGCGGGTAAGCCGCCTGCACAAATTAAGTTGTTAATTTTAATGGTTTGGCAGAAGGATGGGGGTACCTGGAAACTATTAGCTAGACAAGCTGTAAAAATACTATCGTAAGTTTTTGAAAATTCTTATATTGTTATTTAGTCAATTTAAAAAAAATGAGTAACCCATGGAGACACTTGCTAAAAAGCGATGGTTACGCTTAATTCCTATTGTTTTTATAACGTATAGTCTTGCTTATCTAGATAGGGCAAATTTTGGATTTGCTGCTGCAGGTGGGATGGCGCATGATTTAAATATTACCCCTTCTATTTCTTCCTTATTAGGGTCTCTTTTTTTTCTAGGCTATTTCTTTTTTCAAATACCTGGGGCACTCTATGCCGCCAATAATAGTGCTAAAAAATTAATTTTCTGGTCACTCATTTTCTGGGGTTTATTAGCTACTGCAACAGGGCTCATTAGTAATATTAATTTACTCATTGTAATTCGGTTTATGTTGGGGGTGGTAGAAAGCGCAGTAATGCCAGCCATGCTTATATTTTTGAGCAGGTGGTTTACTAAATCAGAGCGATCCAGAGCAAATACTTTTTTAATATTGGGTAATCCGGTAACGATGCTTTGGATGTCCATTTTATCAGGGTATTTAATTAACACAGTAGGCTGGCGATGGATGTTTATTATAGAAGGTATTCCAGCAGTAATTTGGGCATTTTTTTGGTGGCGTTTGGTAGATGATACGCCCAAAAAAGCAAATTGGCTAACAGAAGCTGAAAAATTGGGTTTAGAAAACCAGTTGCAAAAAGAACAAGAAAGTATAAAGCCAGTAAAAAATTATGCCGCAGCATTTAAATCACCTACCGTTATTTTACTTTGCCTTCAATATGCATTTTGGAGTATTGGTGTTTATGGTTTTGTAATCTGGCTTCCCTCCATAATTAATGCATCTCCAGATATGAATATTGTAAAAACAGGATGGCTTGCTGCTGGACCTTTTTTGTTATCCATCATATCAATGATAACTGTTTCTTATTTTTCCGATAAAACTTTAAAGCGTAAAATTTATGTATGGCCCTTCTTATTAATTGGAGCTATTGCATTTTATAGTTCCTATTTAGTGGGTACTCATAATTTTTGGTTGTCTTATGTTCTACTTATTATTGCAGGTGGCGCAATGTATGCGCCATATGGCCCGTTTTTTGCTATTTTAACTGAGATACTTCCTCGTAATGTAGTAGGAGGTGCTATAGCTTTGATTAATAGTTTTGGTGCATTGGGATCATTCGTAGGTGCTTATATCGTAGGATATTTAAATGGAAGTACCGGTGGTTTTAGTGCTTCCTATATTTTTATGGCAGGTTCTTTGTTGCTATCTGCTGTTATTACTTTTTTTACAGTAAAAGATAGCTAATTATTTCTTCTTTTTTGCCTTTCTTTTTTTATCGTAACTATCATTAAAATAGCAGGTCATGTTACGATGATTACCGCAATTGCCGTCTTCTTTAATATTAATAACATTGCCTTGTATGGTGAAATTAATAATACAAGGATCGCCTTTTTCTGTGTAAGTGGCTTTATTTTTTGTAAAGGTTAGTAGGCCTTTTAATTCCCCTAGGCAACTTCCATCTTTCTTTTCAAAATGTAAAAAGAATTGATATTTACCAGCGCTAGAGTAGTCTCTAATGGAAATAAAATTTTTAGCATCTCTAGCATAGTCACCACTAAAAGTATAATTCATGGGCATACTGTCTAGTGGGTTGAGTACTTTTTTAGTTTCTGGCTTTTTATTGCTATCGAAATAAATTAATCTAAAACTATTGTCGGTATAGGCCCATCCTTTCTTTTCGTAAGTAAGTGAATTGTCCTCTGCTAATTTATTTTCTTCTACTAAAAAAGAGGGCTCTCTGTTAATATTTAAGTTCTTGCCATACATTTTTGAATTGGCATTTCCTTCATTGAATTCTGTAATTACTTTATAGTCTAAGAAATCATTTTTCTTGCTAAATACGACAACGGCTATTTCTTGTTTTTTAGGATGGCTTACATTTAATAACAAATAATATTCTTCTTCTTTTTCAATTCTAATAATAGGGTGCAAGAAAGCTTTTTTATCTTTTATGCCTATGATATTTTCAACCACTGAATCTGGAATAAACTGAGCCAATGCTTTTCGGCCAATGACTAAGGTATCGGTATATCGTTTCAAATTAGAATCAGAAATAGAAAGGGGTAAACTCGCTGCTTTAAATACTTTATTAAAATCGTTTATAGTAAGCGGCGTATTGCCTGTGAAATCTGGTTTTTTTTCAGCGCAAGCAAAAATCATGCAGCAAAGCAAAATATAGTACCCAATACGCATTTCGTAGTTTTTTGCTAAAATAGACTATCAAACTGAGTTAGGCAAAAGCTTTTATCATTAAATTTACATTACTAAGGCTATAGGTCTTTAAACCTCAATGAAGGGGGTAAATTAGAAAAAGGGTACAATAGATATAGCTTTCCAATAGAGGATACAATAATTATGAGAGAAAAGTCATTAGATAACCTACATGAATCGGTTCCTGTCCAAAATAAGGGCGGGTGGCGCAAGTTTATGGCTTTTGTGGGGCCTGCCTATTTGGTAAGTGTGGGTTATATGGATCCTGGTAATTGGGCCACCGATTTACAAGGCGGTGCCAAATTTGGCTACCAATTAATCTGGGTATTACTACTTAGTAATCTCATGGCTATTTTATTACAAAGTTTAAGTGCAAGACTGGGTATTGTGCGCAGGTTGGATTTAGCACAAGCCAATAGAGAAACCTATCCGCCTTTTATAAATTTTATTTTATACCTATTAGCAGAATTAGCTATTGCCGCCACCGATTTAGCAGAAGTATTAGGAATGGCTATTGGTATTAAATTATTAACAGGTATGCCATTAATGTATGGCACTATGATTACTGTCTTTGACACTTTCTTATTTTTATTTTTACAACGCTATGGCATTCGTAAAATGGAGGCCTTTATTTTAGTACTTGTAGCAACCATTGGCTTTAGTTTTTTAATCCAAATGTTTATAGCCAAACCCGATTTATCTTATGCGATTAAAGGGTTTATTCCTTCAAAATTATCACCAGAAGCCTTGTATATAGCAGTAGGTATTATTGGGGCTACGGTCATGCCACATAATTTATACCTGCATTCGGCCTTAGTACAAACTAGAAAAATTGACAGAACTAGTAAGGGTATTCGAAAATCAATCTTATATAATTTCATCGATAGTGCTATTGCCTTAAATGCCGCTTTTTTTGTAAATGCATCCATTTTAATTTTAGCAGCCACCGCCTTTTTTTCTACAGGCAACACGCAAGTGGCTAGAATAGAAGAAGCACATTCCATGTTAGCACCTTTACTAGGATCTGAATTAGCCCCCATTTTATTTGCCATTGCTTTAATTGCTGCAGGCCAAAGCTCAACAGTGACAGGCACTTTAGCGGGTCAAATTGTAATGGAAGGCTATTTAAAATTAAGATTAAACCCTTGGATAAGACGATTATTAACTAGGCTAGTTGCCATTATACCTGCCATTTTAGTAATAGGTATTATGGGAGAAGAGCATGTTGATGAGCTCTTGGTGTTGAGTCAAGTAATTTTAAGTTTACAATTAGGTTTTGCAGTTATTCCACTTATACATTTTGTAAGTGATAAAACAACTATGGGTGAATTTGTCATTAATTGGAAAGTGAAAACGATGGCATGGATAGTGGCAAGCATTTTAATATTTCTAAATGGTAATTTAGTGGTTGGTTTTGTAACTAGTTTTTATAATGGAACAGGGAATGGCTTAGTGAAAATATTACTCATTGTTTTAGTACTTTTATCTTTAGCACTACTTATTTATATTATTGTATTTCCAATTTTTCTAAAAAGACAACACGCAAAGGTGGAAGAGGGGTTTCATGGTGAGATGATTGAATTAGATTGGTCACAGGAGGCGCCTGTGAATAAAATTGCCATTGCTGTCGATTTTTCAGTAACCGATGCAAAGCTTATTAAAACGGCTATTCAACATGCACATCAGGCCACTGAATTTATTTTTATTCATGTAGTGGAAAGTGCGACAGCTAAATATTTACGAGAATCAAGTGATGATATTGAAACCAGAAAAGACCAAGCAAGACTTGATACCTATGCCAATGCATTAGCATTGAAAGGCTATAAAGTCACTACTTATTTAGGCTATGAAAATAGAGTGAAGGAAATTGTGAATATTGTTAATAGCTATGAGGCCAAATTATTAGTGATGGGCGGGCATCGACATCAAGGTTGGAAGGACTATATATTTGGGGAAACCATTGAGTCTGTTAGGCATAAAGTAAAGATTCCAGTGCTTATTGTAAATATATAATGGGCCTTTATTTATAAAGCTAGTTTTTGTACATTTACACACAAAATTTTATAGACTATGGGACAGAAAATTAAAGTAGCCAATCCGGTAGTAGAATTGGATGGTGATGAAATGACCAGAATTATTTGGAAATTTATTAAAGACAAATTAATACTTCCTTATTTAGAGATTGATATTAAGTATTATGATTTAGGTATGGAATACCGCGACGA
>JABMML010000279.1 GCA_013205585.1 Chitinophagaceae bacterium
AAAGAGTGGTATGCGCATTGGAAGAACGAGCGTATGAATTGGCATTTAAGTTTAGGTATTGCGCCAGAAAAATACCGCTTTCACGACCATGTTAAATTAGCGCACTATGCCGATGCGGCCTTAGATATTGAATATGAATTCCCCTTTGGATTCAAAGAAGTAGAGGGCATACATTCTCGTACCGATTTCGATTTAACCCGTCATCAGGAGTTTAGTAAAAAGAAGATGCAGTATTTTGATACGGAGATTAATCAGCATTATGTTCCTTATGTTATTGAAACATCTATTGGTTTAGATAGAATGTTTTTATTGATATTAGCCAACTCCTTCGAAGAAGAAACAATTAATAAAGAAGACGGCAGTACCGACTCAAGAGTGGTACTTCATTTACCAGCCAAATTAGCGCCTAATAAATTAGCTATTCTTCCTTTGACTAAAAAAGATGGCTTACCTGAACTCGCCAAAGAGTTGATGGACGATTGTAAAAAATCTTTTCATTGTTTTTATGAAGAGAAAGATGCCATTGGAAAAAGATACCGTCGTCAAGATGCGATTGGAACACCATTTTGCGTCACTATTGATCATCAAACCAAAGAAGATGGCACGGCTACTATTCGCCACCGCGATAGCATGTTGCAAGAACGTATTGCTTTAAGCAAAATTAAAGAATTAGTATTAGCGCATATAAATTAATAGCGCTAATGATGGTTGTTTGCACTAAATGATAATGGATTTCTGTTAAAGCGTAGGCATTCAGAAATACAATTTTGAGCGAGCTTTCGAGCATTGCGCAGAGCGAGCGAAAAATTAGTATTTTGAATGACGAAGCATTTGAAATAAATAACTGAGTTATTTTGAATAACGAAGCTTTTACCCAAAAGATTCAAAATGCACTTGCTTTTTATCAAGCCCTAGCTCGGTCATATTTTTACGCGCATCATCAATCATGGCTTTCCAACCACATAACCAAACATGTGCTGTTTCTATATTTCCTTTCAATAATTCTTGGTATACGGGGTGTACATATCCTTTATGGGAGCCAGCGGGCACTTCGTTTTCTCTAGAATAGCAAGGGTGAAAATGAAAGCCTGGTTCTTTCGCTTCTAATTCTTTTAATTCATCGATGTATAAACCATCTTCAAATTTACGGCAACCAAAAATGAGGTGAATATTATTGTGTGCAATTTTATGCTCATGTATATACCTAATCATAGACCTAAAAGGAGCGATACCTGTACCTGTGCAAATAAAATATACATCGTGCTCGAAACTTTTAGGAAGTACGAATACACCTTGTGGCCCCCTTAAAGTTATTTTTGTACCTACTTTACCTTCATTGAATAAATAAGTAGTACCTAAACCAGTTTCCAATAACACAATAACGAGTTCGAAAGTATTGGTGCCATTCGGTTCTGAGGCAATGGAATAACTTCTCCAGCGTTTGTTTTTCTTCTCATGAATTGGCAGGTCTAATGTTACAAACTGCCCGGGTATAAAATCAAATTTTTCCAAATTTGGAATTTCAAAATAAAACCTTTTTGTATTGGGTGTTTCATTCTCAATTTTAGTAAGAACTGATTCCATCCATTCTAGTGCCATAGTTGTACGTTTTAATTATTATTAATTATTAGTAATGAATACTCGTTGAACATATACCTTTTTATTGGCATAAATTTTAACGAAGTAAACGCCTGTTGTTAAGTTATTGATATTGATACGCTGTGGACTTCTTTGGTTGATTAAATTTTCTTTATGAAATACATTACTACCCATTGAGTTTATAATATCTAGTGAAATGCCTTCCGTTTGAATATTACTAAACTGTACATAAAAGCTATTTCCTCTAATCATGTTCTGAGTATAATCAACTGAACTAATTCTTAAACTTATTTCTTTGGGTTGTGCTTCTTCAATAGCCGTGGCTATAATTAACCGACTGTCTGAAACAGAAGCACAGGTTCCTATTTTTGTAGCCACTTTATACATACCATTGGTAGAGGGGCGATAATTTTGATTGGTAGCACCTACAATGGCTTCATCGTTTAAGTACCATTGATAAGTAGAAGCGATCGTAGTCTTTAAGGTACTGTCTGTAAAAGTGAAACTTGGTTTCTCAGCCGTTTTCACTGGAACTTCTGTAGCAACACTTAGGGTATTGCCTGCTTTAATTTGAGTGCTATAGAAAAAGTAGAAATAATTTTGATAGTTACCAGATGCTGTTTGAACACTATTGCCCGTAAAGCTAAATATTTTATTAGGCCCAATGG
>JABMML010000030.1 GCA_013205585.1 Chitinophagaceae bacterium
ACTTGTTTGGCTAAACTTACCGCACGACTAATATCTTCATAAGAAGAGTTCGTACAGCTACCAATTAAACCCACTTCAATTTTTGTAGGCCATCCGTTGGCAGCGGCTGCTTCTTTCATTTTTGAAATGGGCGTTGCTAAATCTGGAGTGAAGGGCCCGTTTAAATGTGGCTCTAATATATTCAAATCAATTTCAATTAATTGATCAAAGTATTTCTCTGGGCTTGCATATACTTCCGGGTCTGCTGTTAAATGTGGGGCAATACCATCTGCTAATGCAGCTATATCGGCGCGGCCTGTTGATTGTAAGTAACGGCTCATGCTTGCATCATAACCAAATGTAGAAGTAGTGGCTCCAATTTCAGCACCCATATTACAAATAGTACCTTTACCTGTGCAACTCATACTAGTTGCACCTTCTCCAAAATATTCAACTATTGCACCGGTTCCACCTTTTACAGTTAGAATACCCGCTACTTTTAATATTACATCCTTAGGCGCTGTCCATCCATTTAACTTACCTGTTAATTTAATACCAATTAATTTAGGCCATTTTAATTCCCAAGGAAGTCCTGCCATTACATCACAAGCATCTGCTCCACCCACACCAATGGCAATCATGCCTAATCCACCAGCATTTACGGTATGAGAGTCGGTGCCTATCATTAAGCCGCCTGGGAAGGCATAGTTTTCTAAAACCACTTGGTGAATAATACCCGCACCTGGCTTCCAAAATCCTAAACCATATTTATTGGAAACAGAGGCTAAGAAATCATATACTTCTTTACTATCTGCAGTGGCTACTTGTAAATCTTGCTTGGCTTCTACTTTTGCAGAAATTAAATGGTCGCAATGTACTGTACTAGGAACGGCTACTTTAGGACGGCCTGCTTGCATAAATTGTAAAAGCGCCATTTGTGCAGTGGCGTCTTGCATGGCAACACGGTCTGGTGCAAAATCGACATAAGAACCACCTCTTTCAAAGTTTTCTACTTTTTGATCACTATGTAAATGAGAGAATAAAATTTTCTCAGATAAAGTTAATGGACGATCTAATAATTTACGAGCTGCTTCTACTTTGTCAGGCATTGCAGCATACAATTTTTTGATCATTTCGATATCAAAAGCCATGGTACTTAGTTTTGTTTTTAAAATTGGGCTAAAGGTAAGCCAAAATTGATCCCTTTTGAAGCAAAAAATACAGTTTATATCCACTTTTTTTAATAGATTGCAGTAGATTTTAACGTTTTTCCTATGCAAAAAATGAAGAATTTTTTTGAATTACACGCTTTTGGGGTTTGTACCGCCATCGGAGAGAGGTTAGGCATTGCTACAAGCAAAATAAGAATGTGGTTTATCTATATTTCATTTCTTACTTTAGGCTCTCCAGTCATTGTATATATGGTACTCGCTTTTTGGAGAAGTATCCGCAGATATATTCTCTTGGGAAAAAGAAATCCCATGAAATATTTTTAGCATTATTAGTTGTAAAAACTAAATAACTGCTTTTTTCAGTCTCACTAATTTTTCTAATAAAGGAGCTAATTTATCTAAAGGCAGCATATTCGCGCCATCACTTTTTGCTTGAGCAGGATTTGGATGCGTTTCAATAAATAATCCATGCGCTCCTGTTGCAATAGCTGCTTTTGCAATGGTTTCTATTAATTGGGGATTTCCTCCTGTAACACCACTGGTTTGATTAGGTTGTTGTAATGAATGCGTACAATCCATTATTACGGGTACGCCGTTTTCTGCCATAGCAGGAATATTACGATAGTCTACCACTAAGTCTTGATAGCCAAATGTATTACCACGTTCTGTTAGCATTACTTTATCGTTGCCTGCTAATCTTATTTTATCTACTGCAAATTTCATGGAAGCCCCACTTAAGAATTGTCCTTTTTTTACATTCACAATTTTTCCTGTTGCTGCTGCTGCAATAAGTAGGTCGGTTTGACGACATAAAAATGCAGGTATCTGTAATATATCAATATACTTTGCTGCAATAGCTGCTTCGTCGTGTGCATGAATATCGGATGTAGTAGGTACTTTAAAACTGGCTCCTACTTTTTTAATAAGTTCCATGCCTGTATCGTCTCCAATACCTGTAAATGAATTTGCACTTGTTCTATTTGCTTTACGATAGCTTGCTTTAAAAACATAAGCAATGCCTAAGTTTTTGCATAGGGTAGAAACCTTCTCTCCAATTTCCATTACCAAGTCTTCATTCTCTACAACACAAGGGCCAGCAATTAAAAAAAATTGTTCTGCGTCGTAGCTTTGGTCTTTAAATAAATCTTTTAAAAATGGAGCGTTCATTTGATGATGTATTGAGCTAACAAAGCTAGCGTATTTAAAATCTTAATCCAAGGCCAATGCCTAGTCCCCTTAAGCCCCACCAAGGGCCTTCAGTATCCACTATTGCCTTATTGGCTTCTACTGTGGATTTAAATTTAAAAGGATCTGCCTTCGTATTGTCTAATGCTTGTTTCAAAGATTCTTGGGCTGGTTTAGGGAAGCCGACTGGAGGACTAAATTCAAGCTTACCCGAAGAGGTTCCATAATGGCCACCTATAAAGGAAATGTCTAAAACTAGTTTAGTTAATAATTGAAATTGCATACCTACATGGGCACCATAGCTTTGTGATCTAATTGTACCCTCTAAAGTAGCTATGGCTGTAATGGGTTTTACAATTTCAGCAGGAAATATTTTATCGGGTGTGTAGGTATAAGAAACAGGAACCGATAAATCGTAATTACCATAACGAATATAGGGTCCTATATAAAAACCAGACATTTTAGACAAGCCTAAATAAAAGCGGCCTTCGAAAGTAATAGTGGTATTGCCAAATTTAAAATTATCAAAATCGATGGCAGGGTTATCAATGAATTTTTTCGCAATAGATTTTAAAGGCAACTTAGAAAGCGGCATATTTTTATAATTCACCGACAAAGAAATAAAGCGATTAATACTTTTCTCGAAAGTAATATTATAGTTATTAATAGCGTCAGCCGATAAATTGGTTTTTAAAATATTATCTCCCCCCACTAAACTTTGTGAAGAGGCATTGAAAGCTATGATTATGAAAAAGAGTGTAAATATTTTTTTCATAAACTTATTTTATAGCACTTAAATCGGCCACGGTTTTATTATCCAATATGACTAGTGTATTGTCTCTAACGGCAGCCATTACTTTATTAATACCACATTTTTTTTCAATACAATCGGCGCATTTTTCATAAAAATTTAAACTCACACAAGGTAGCAGTGCAATAGGGCCTTCAATAGTTCTAAATATGGCCGATAATTTTATTTTTTCTGGCGCTTGGGCAAAAAAGTACCCACCATGTTTTCCTTTTTTACTTTCTAAAAAACCTGCTTTTCTCAATTCTAGTAAAATATTCTCCAAAAATTTAATGGGTATATTTTTTTGGGTAGCTATTTCTGCAATTAAGATAGGATTATTGGTATGCTTCTCCACCATATAGGAGAGCGCTTGCAAAGCATATTGAGTTTTTTTAGATAACATAAAAAGTGATTAAAGACCTAGAACGTCTTTCATGGTAAAGATACCCATTTTATTATTGGCAAATTCGGCTGCTAATACCGCGCCGCCAGCAAAGCCTTTGCGCGTATGGGCCGTATGTGTTATTTCAATACTATCAATAGGCGAGTCATAAGTAACGCTATGTGTTCCAGGGGCAGGGTCTATTCTTTCAGAACGAATTATTAAGTCGCTTGCCTCATTACTTTGCTCATTCACCCATTTATTTTTTCTTCCTATTTCGGCTAATATTTGCTCCGCTAAACTAATGGCGGTTCCGCTAGGTGCGTCTTTTTTTTCTGTATGATGTGTTTCGGTCATAGCTACATCATAATTTTCATAAGACTCCATTAATGCAGCTACCTTTTTATTTATTTCAAAAAATAAATTCACACCAATGCTAAAATTACTTGCATAAATTAAGCAACCTTTTTTTTCTTCGCAAAGCTTTTTAGCCTTTTCAAAATTATCTAACCAACCGGTAGAACCACTTATAACAGGTACAGCCCACTGAATACATTTAGTAATATTTTCAAAAGCAGTATGGGGTCCGGTAAATTCAATGGCAACATTGGCCTTTTGTACATTTTCTTTGGTGAAATCAGAAGTATTATACGCGTCAATTTTTAATACAATTTCGTGCCCCTTTGCTATTGCTATTTCTTCAATGGCTTTACCCATTTTACCATAACCTATAATTGCTATTTTCATTCCCTTAGTTTTAAATTATTTTGAATGGTTGCTTTTAAAATGAAATTGCAAAGACAATCCTGTTTGTTGGTGTTGAGGTTGCACATAAGGTACCATTCTAAAAGATAAATTATTACTTACATCAAATTCTTTTAACTGTCCTGATACTGTTGCATCCACTACATTCACTCCCCAGGCAAGTATAAACCACATAATAGAGTAGTCTCTATCTCTTCTAAATATATTTCGGTAGCTCTGTAAAGAACCAATGCTTAAATTTTGCAATTTTGAATCAATTTTAGGTATATCGCTATTGTCTCCTTGCTCTGCTTTAAACCTTGCTTCATAAGCAAACTTAGTTTTCTTGTACATATCATTATTGTACACATAAGTAGAAGCAGGTATTGCTAGTACGCCATACACTAAAGGTAGTTTCCAATATTGTTTATTGTAGAGCTGACCCCAACCTGGAACTATGGCCGACCTTCTAGTAGCTCGACGAGGTAAATGATGTTGTAGGGTATCTGTTTTTTGGAGATAGGCGCTATCTTGGCTAGAAGCAGATGGCTGTATCATAAGCAGCAGCAATAAAATGTATAGTAGCCGCATCCTAAATAAATTCTTTTTAAAAAATGTTACTAGCTAATGCTTAATTGCATTGCTTCTAGTATTTTATTTAAACCGTTAAGATCAGAGTATTCGATAGTAATTTTCCCGCTACCATTTTTTTGGTGTTGTAAAATAACCTTGGTAGATAAATGACTGGTTAATTTATCTTCTAATTTTTTATATACTGGAGATAATTGATTTTTTGCAGTAGCCACCAAAGGTGTAAAGGCCTTTCCTGCTAAATTCATCTTACGAATTAAATCTTCTGTTTGCTTTACGGTTAAACCTTTTTCTGTTATTTCTTTAAATAAGAATAATTGCTTTTCAATTTCTTTTCCTAATAATAGTTTGGCTAAGCTTACACTTAAGCTACCGTTACGAAGCGCTGCTTGAAGGCTAGGAGGAAGTTCGAGTAATCTGATGTAGTTAGAAATGGTAGACCTGTCTACACCCATTCTCTCCGCTACTTTTTCTTGCGTGTAACTTAATTCTTCCATCATGCGTTGATAGCTTAATGCAATTTCTATTTCATTAAGATCAACTCTTTGTAAGTTCTCTAGTAAGGCTAATTCTAATAAATCTTTATCATTGCCTGTTCTTACATAGGCAGGTATATCGGTTAAGCCCGCTATTTTGGCAGCACGAAAACGACGCTCACCTGCAATTAATTGATATTTACCATTGGCTAATTGCGCAACAGTAATAGGTTGTATTAAATCATGTATTTGAATAGAATTAGCTAATTCTTTCAAAGCTTTTTCATCAAAATCTTTTCTAGGATTTTTCGGATTAACAACGATGTCAATTAAGGGTACACGATTACTGGCTACAGCTTTTTCTATTACCGCTGGTTGTACTCTACCTGCTGGGTTCTTGTAATCCGCGTCTATGTTTTGCAATAGAGAGCGAAGTCCTTTTCCAATGAGTTCTTTATTAGGTATGCTCTTGCTCATAATTAATCTATTATACGCTCGGCATTACTCATATTAGTCATGCCATTTTTTTGTAAAATTTCTTTTGCTAGGTTTAAGTAGTTTACCGTGCCCTTGCTATCTGCATCATATAAAATAACAGGCTTGCCCACACTTGGAGCTTCACTTAAACGCGTGTTTCTATGAATAATAGTAGAAAATACCATTTCATCAAAATGTTTTCTTACTTCACTTACAACTTGATTGCTTAAACGAAGTCTTCCATCATACATGGTCATTAAGATACCTTCAATTTGCAATTCAGGATTTAATCTGCTTTGTACAATTTTAATAGTATTTAATAATTTACCTAAACCTTCTAATGCAAAAAACTCGCATTGCACAGGTACAATGACACTATCGGCGGCTACTAATGCGTTCACGGTAATTAAACCTAAAGAAGGTAAACAGTCAATAATAATGAAGTCGTATTGGTCGGAAATAGGGGCAATTAACTCTTTTAAAACATTCTCTCTATTAGGCAGGTTTACTAATTCAATTTCGGCACCCACTAAATCAATATGAGAGGGGATAACATCTAAATGAGGAATTTCAGATTTCAATATAATATCGGAAAGTGGGGTTTGATTAATCATCCCATCGTATAAACTGGTAGTGATATTATGTAAATCGAATCCAACACCTGTTGTACTATTTGCTTGAGGATCGGCATCAATTAATAGGGTTCTGTATTCCAATACGGCCAAACTTGCCGCAATATTTATGGCAGAAGTGGTTTTACCCACGCCCCCTTTTTGATTCGCAATACCTATTATTCTAGCCATAAACTGAATATCCTTAATTTCTACCAAAAATAAGGCATAAATGGTAACAATTTGGCCTTAATTTTGTGCTTTAAATTATAATATGCGCAACCCCTTGTTTCTAGTCATTCTCATCACTATATTGATTCTCATTGACTTTTACATCTATCATGTATTGAAGATCTTAATGCAGGGGGCATCTATTAGCACTAAGACCACAGTGGGCTTAATTTACTGGGCTTTGTGTATTATGAGTCTTGGTTCCTTTTTACTATTTCCTTATATCACGAACCCTTACTTTAAGCAGTATTTTTTCTCCATCGGTATGGGTTGGGTGCTGACCCAAATTTTTATGGTTTTATTCTTCCTAGTGGATGATTTAAGAAGAGGGGCTTTTTGGACAATGGGTCAGGCTGCATCCATAGCGGGTGCAAAATTTATGAATACCGAAAACGGAATTCCAAGGTCTACATTTTTAAGTTGGATGGGAGTGGGTTTATCTTCCACTTTATTTTTTTCGCTTTTATATGGATTTGGTAATAAGTATAATTATAAGGTCATAAAAAAGAAAATTGTATTAAAAGGTTTGCCCAACGCTTTTAAAGGTTTTAAAATTATTCATATTAGCGATATTCATAGTGGTAGTTTAAAGGATAAAGCGGCAGTATTAAAAGGAATAGCATTAATTGAAAAGCAAAACGCTGATATCGTTTTATTTACAGGTGACTTAGTCAATGACCGTGCTACCGAGATGCAGGATTGGATGGATGTATTTGGTAAAATAAAAGCACCACATGGGGTATTTAGTACTTTAGGTAACCACGATTATGGCGATTATGTAAAATGGGATACGGCCGAGGAGAAAAAGCAAAATTTAGAAGCACTTAAACAAGTGCACCATGATTTAGGATGGCGTTTATTAATGAATGAGAATACGAGTATTCAAAAAAGTGGTGAAAGCATTAAAATAGTGGGCATAGAAAATTGGGGTGCGAAAGCGCGTTTTCCAAAATATGGTAAAATGGATTTAGCCATGCAAGGCATAAGCGAGCAGGAAGTGGCCATATTATTAAGTCATGACCCAAGCCATTGGGAGGCAGAAGTTATTCCAAAATATTCAAGCGTTCAATTAACCTTATCGGGCCATACGCATGGTATGCAGTTTGGACTAGAGAACCCTTATTTTAAATGGAGCCCTGTGCAATGGGTATATAAGCAATGGGCAGGTATTTATGAAAATAAAGACCAACAATTATATGTTAACCGAGGCTTTGGGTTTTTAGGTTATCCGGGCAGGGTAGGTATTTTGCCAGAAATAACTTTAATTGAATTGTCTTAGTTATAAGATTTAATTTTACACTACAGTTCATTTACAGGTCATATTGTAGATATCTATAGAAATTTCTATAGTAGATGTTTTTTAATATAAATGAAATTTAAAATAAATAATATGAAAAAAATAGTCTTTTTTTTAATGAGCATGATAGTATTAAATGCTCAAGCGCAAAATAAATTTGCTTTAGGTATAAAGTTGGGACAAAATTTTTCGAGTGTAAATAATGTAAATGTGGATCGCAATGCAGCTTCCTTTCATGTAGGCGCTGCAGCTCAAATTGGCATAGGCTCTTCCTTTAGTATTGCCCCTGAAGTAATATTAACGCAAACTAAATTAGAGTCAAATCCTAGTGTATTAGAATTATTGGGTAATAGTGCATTGAAACCTGAGACCTATCATTTGAATTATTTAGCCATTCCTGTGCTGGCGCAGTACAAAGTTTTTAAAAGTTTTATTATTCAAGCAGGCCCTCAGTATAGTATTTTACTAGATCAAAAAAAAGATGGCAAAGAAGCTGCCAGACTAGCTTTCAATACTGGTGAATTTGCAATTGTGGGAGGTGCAAAACTGGACATGAATGGGTTCTTTGTATATGGCAGGTACGTTATTGGTATGAATAATATTCGCTCTGCTGATGAACTCTCTTCTAATTTAGGCGACCAATCTACTTGGAAAACACGTCAATGGCAGTTAGGTGTTGGCTTTAGTATATTTAACTTTTAGTAATTCAACTTTTAGTTATTTACTTTTAATTATTTAGACCTCAGGCTTTCTTTTATCGCTGCAATATTTGAACTAATGGCCTTCAATGCTAAATTTTGTTCTTTAATAAAACCATTGTCTTTTAAATCGCCTACTACTGCTAACATCTCGGCTTCGTTTTCATAAACTATTTTTCTAAAAGGGTTACTATAATCTTTGGCCCTTGTTTTTTCAATACGTGCAGTGACATCGGTTTTTATGTCAAGGTAGCTATCTAACCAACTATTCAATTGTTTATTTGTAAGCGTAGATAGTTTTCTTTCTGTAATAAGTTCAAGTACTACTAAAGCATGATTTCTTTTTTTAGAGGTATAAGTAGTAGAAGCAGCTTCGTAAAATTGATGTACTTTATCCCAACTATCAATACTACCTGTTTTAATTTTAGTTAGCAAGGTAGTTACAGTTTTTTGCGGCATTAATTGACCTCCTACATTTACCCATGCCAATTCAGCGGTATTCGGTTTTACTATTTTTAAAAGCGTTAAAATGCTTTGGCCAGTTTTCTTCCCAGTAGACTTACTATTAATGTTATCCAACAATGCTTCCATGCCATACATGAAAATCATTTTTTCAAAAATAGAGTAGGCCTCATAAGTTTTAATAAACCTTGTTTTGCGTTTACTATTTTCAATATCGTCTACAAAAACAGATAGCGCATCTATTTCTTTTTTAGTTTTAGTAGTAAGTAAGTTATGGCCAAATGCTATTAATTTTTCAGTAGGTAAGTCTACCGATTTTTTTGTGCTATGTAAATAAGCTTTCGCTACTGCCGCCGCCATTATTTTTCTAGCATTCAAGAGTTCATTAACGGAATCTGGTGCTAAATAATTGTATTCAAAAATAGGGGTCTTATCTGTTCTCTTGTCTCTATCAATATATTTCCAAGCATTTCTAGCCAAGGCATAAAAATTATACAAAAACCAATAGCCCGGCATAATAATTAATTCATCTTTAAGCGTGTCGTTACTAATAAGCGAAAAGGGAATTGGCATATTTAATTCATAGTTATAATCGCCTTTGTTAAGTAAGGCAAAACTGGCAAATACAGAATTATGTTTTACGCTAACACATAAGCCTGGCCAAAAGCCTCTTCCCATAATCACTTCTCCATCGGCGCCACGACTATTGTGGTTAGATCCAAGCGTAGCACCTGCTGCTATATTGCTTTGTCCCATAACAAGGGCTGCACATAAAAAAGAATTATTGTGGTGTTGCTCGTGTGCTGGAAAAATTAGTGAGTTCAATACCTCGCAACAAGAAATAGTGGCATTAGGTCCTAAGAAGGAGTTAATTAATCGGGCACCATATTTTAATTGAGAGTGGTCTGATAAAATAAAACGCACAGCTTTAATGCCATAGAATATTCTACAACCAAAGCCAATAATACCATTTACTAGTTCGCAACCTTCCCCAATTTGTGTGCTTGCTTCAGTAGAAGAATTGATGGTTACATTTTTAATTTTATTAGCCCCTTTTAAATAAGCGTCTGTACCAATCCATACATCCTTGATAATCTTACAATTTTTTATCACTGTACGGTCGCCTACCTTTCCATAGTAACCCAATTTGTTATCAAAACGCTTTTCAGTTAATTCTTTAAACTTTTTTTGTAAAACGGCATCCTGTCTATTGCGTGTCCATAAATAAGCATCTCCAGAAGTCATGCCATTAAAAGGCATTACTTTTCTACCTGTGTTTTCGTTGCAAATCTCCATCCATATTCTAACCGATTCGTCTTCCCCTTTTTTAATAATACCATTGCCAAATTTAGAGTGGTTAGTAGTCACTATTTCGTTCACATTGGTAATAATAACATCGTTGCCTATAATATAATGGGACATATAGTTCACATTATGTATGGCTACATTATTACCAAGGTCGCAACTGATAATGGTTGAATTGTAAATGCCCACGGGTACTACCAGGTCACTAAATATTAAACAATTGGCTTCTAGTTTTCCAATTCTTACTAAACCAAAGAAGGAACAATTTTTAACAAGCTCTGGACTAAAGGCATCGGAAACTAATATATCATTCCAGTTATCGCTTGAATTTCTATTTCGAACTAACTGCTCAATTTCTAATGCAGATAGGTGGCGGTATTTAATACCGCTTCTATTTTGTTGATTACGTAAATAGTATTCGTCCTTGCCCTTAGGAAGCTCTTTTATAAAACCATAGCCCAATTGGTTCACGGGCATTTTCTTAATATTATTCATTAGTACAGTTTAATTCAATAGATCGGTTTATTTAAAAAGAGCTGGATGCGTTTCGTCCCAGTTGGTTACTTTTTGATAAGCCTGTGCAATAGATAATATAGTAGCCTCATCATATAAATTGCCCACAAAACTTATACCAGTGGGTAAATTTAATTTTTTATCAAAGCCAGTAGGTACACATACTACCGGGTTGCCTGTTAAATTGGTAATAGCCGATTGATTGCCATCGCCTCTTGAAGGGCAAATAATAACATCATACTGCTGCATTACTTCATTTACTTTTTGCATAAGCGTATAACGATGTCTTTGTGCATTAATATATTCTACTGCAGGCACAAAGCGGGCTGTTCTAAAAGAGTTTGGCCAATCGTTTTTAGTTTGTCTGGTAAGTGCATCATCAATATTCATTCTTGTCATTTCGTCAAATTGTGCAGCACATTCTGCGCCAATGACTACATCCATGATATTGAAATTGTATACCCCGCTATCTGGAAAATTAACTGGAATTAATTGCACGCCTAATTTTCTAAATTCTTCTAATACTTTAAATTCATTTCTAGAAGTATCCTTTATTTTATCAAAATAATTTTTAGCGTACCCAATTTTTAATTTTTTGATGTCTTTGTTGGGTGTATAATTAAATGGCATATTTACTGCACTGCCATCCTTACCATCAGTGCCATGAATATAATTAAACACAATGGCTGCATCTGCAGCAGAGCGGCAAATAGGCCCCACTTTATCTAGGCTATAACTTAAGGCCATCGCTCCTGAACGGCTAATACTGCCGAATGTAGGTCTTAAACCAGTGGCCCCGCAAGTAGTAGAAGGAGATACGATACTGCCCCAAGTTTCAGTACCAATGGCAAAGGGCACTAAGCCTGCTACTGTTGCAGAAGTAGAACCAGCGGATGAACCAGATGATCCATAATTTAAATTCCAAGGATTTTTTGTTCTTCCACCAAACCAATAATCGCCCATGGCTAAAGCGCCTAAAGTAAATTTAGCTACGAGTACGGCCCCTGCTTCTTTTAGTTTAGTATATACAAAGGCATCTTCGTCAATTGTTTGATTTTGATAAGGTGCGGCACCCCAAGTAGTCTTGGTGCCTTTTACAGCGAATAAATCTTTTAAGCCATAAGGTATACCATGTAGTATACCTCTGTATTTTCCTTGGGCTAATTCTGCATCTGCTTTTTTAGCTTGCGCGTAAGCTATCTCTTCTTGTATATTAATTACACATTGTAAAGTGTCTCCCCATTTTTTAATTCTATCAATAAAAAATTGAGTAAGGACTAGGGAGCTCATTTTTTTATTTTTAATTAAAGAGGCTAATTGTTCAAGGGTATAAAATGCTAAATCATTTTTATTAGTAGGTAATTGTACTGTATTATCTAATTTCCAAGCAATGGGTTTTTGAACTGTATTAAAATGCATACCAGGAACTACTGGTGTTTGCCACATACTTAATGGTACGCTATTGGCTAAAGGCAAATTATGCATTGCCTTATAATTCGCTAAATTGTCAATGACATCAGAATATAAAGTATCTATTTCCTTGGTGGTAAAACTAATATCATACAGTTTGGCACTGCTTACTAAGTCCGTTTTTTGAATCGTGCTGTCTTGTGCTGAAACAAAAAGAGTAAGAGATAATAGGAAGGGTGTAAATAGGATGCGCATAAATAACTTATTTAATTGCATCAAAGATAATATTACCTATTTGGTTTTGGGCGACTAAAGCGTCTTTTTTGCCCAGAGTTGCCTCTTCCTTGTTGTTTAGCCTCTTTAATAGGATTAAAGTTGGTCATCGGGAAGGGGTGGTTTTCAATAACGGGTACTTTTTTGGCAATTAGCTTTTCAATATCTTTTAAAAAGGCTCTTTCTTCCGCATCACAGAATGAAATGGCTGTTCCACCTGCGCCAGCACGACCTGTTCTTCCAATACGGTGCACATAGGTTTCTGGAATATTCGGAATTTCATAATTCACTACATAGGCTAGTTCGTCTACATCAATGCCTCTAGCTGCAATATCGGTAGCTACTAAAACGCGCGTAGTTTGTGCTTTAAAATTCGTTAAAGCCCTTTGTCTTGCATTCTGCGCTTTATTACCATGAATGGCTTCTGCTTTAATATTATTTTTTAAAAGTAGGTTTACTACTTTGTCAGCTCCATGTTTAGTTCTTGTAAAAACCAAGGCAGTTTTAATAGCCGTGTTTTTTAGAATTTCAATAAGCAAAGCATTTTTATTTACTTTATCTACAAAGTAAACCGATTGTACAATAATGTCAACGGTGGAGGAAACAGGCGTTACGCTCACTTTTAAGGGATGAAATAAAATAGTATTCGCTAAACTTACAATTTCTGGAGGCATGGTAGCGGAGAAAAAAAGCGATTGTCTTTTCTTAGGAAGTACTGCTAATAGTTTTTTGACATCATGCACAAATCCCATATCTAACATTCTATCTGCTTCATCTAGTACAAATATTTCTACTTCTCTAATATTTAAATACCCTTGGTTCATTAAGTCTAGTAATCGACCCGGTGTTGCAATGACTACATCTACTCCATTTTTTAATGCTGTTACTTGTGGGCCTTGCCCAACGCCTCCAAAAATAACGGTACAATTTAAACCTATATGTCTTCCGTATGCATTAAAGCTTTCTCCAATTTGTATGGCTAGTTCTCTTGTAGGCGTTACAATTAAACTTCTAATTTTTTTTCTTCTCTCCTGTGTTTTGCTTTTAACTAATAATTGTAAAATAGGCAGTGTAAAAGCAGCAGTTTTGCCTGTGCCTGTTTGGGCGCAACCTAATAAGTCCTTGCCTTCTAAGACAATGGGTATAGATTCGGCTTGAATGGGCGTGGGGGTTGTATAACCTTCTTCTTGAATGGCTTTTAATAGTGGCTCTATAAGACCTAGGGTCTGAAAATTTGTGTTCATAATAGGCTGCAAGGTAGTGCAATTATTCCACGGTTACACTTTTGGCAAGATTACGAGGCTTGTCTACATCAATACCTTTGGCAATACCTACATAATAACTTAAAAGTTGCAAAGGTATAACACTTAATAAGGGGGCAATGACTTCGTCAATTTCAGGAACAAACATAATATTATCTGCCATGGTAGGTAGCACTTGGTCTCCTACACTAGCCACTGCAATAATTTGTCCTTTTCTTGCTTTTATTTCTTGGATATTAGACACTACTTTATCATAGTACATATCCTTGGTGGCAACAAATACTACAGGTAAGTTTTCATCTACTAAAGCAATGGGGCCATGTTTCATTTCTGCTGCAGGATAACCTTCCGCATGGATATAAGTAATCTCTTTTAATTTTAAAGCACCTTCTAGTGCAATCGGAAAATTATAACCTCTACCTAAATATAAAAAGTCTTTAGCGTCTTTAAATTTCAAGGCAATTTTTTCAATTACAGAAGTGTCGGCTAATATTTCTTTTACTTTTTCTGGAACCGATGCTAATTCATTTACTAAGTGCACATATCTTTCTTCGGTAATACTTGATTTTGATTTCGCCATTTTAAGTGCCATCATAGCAATTACCGTTAATTGACCCGTAAAGGCCTTTGTACTAGCCACGCCAATCTCAGGCCCAGCATGTGTATAGGCACCCGCATTACTTAATCTAGCAATACTACTACCTACTGCATTTACAATACCGAATATAAAGGCGCCTTTTTCTTTGGCACTTTCTAAAGCCACCAGTGTATCTGCGGTTTCACCACTTTGTGAAATAGCAATAATAACATCGCCTGCATGTATCACGGGATTACGGTATCTAAATTCAGAAGCATATTCCACTTCCACGGGAATGCGACATAATTCTTCTATTAAATATTCTGCATACAAGCCCGCATGCCAGCTAGTACCACAGGCTACAATAATAATACGAGAGGCCTTTGTCAATGCTTCTATATTATTGTCCACTCCAGCCATTACAATTTCTAATTGCTCATGTAAAAGCCTACCTCTTAAACAATCATAGATAGTATCGGGTTGTTCGAAAATTTCTTTCAACATGAAATGTTCATAGCCTCCTTTTTCAATAGCTGCTAATTCCATATCTAATTTTTGAATAAAAGGAGTTTGTTTTTCGTTGCCTAAATTTTTTAAGATAAGTTCATCTTTTCTAACAATGGCAATTTCATAATCATTTACATACACTACTTCTTTGGTGTATTCTATAATAGGAGAGGCGTCGCTTGCTAAATAATGTGCCTCTTTCCCTATACCAATAACCAAAGGACTTCCTTTTCTAGCAGCAATAATAGTTTCAGGATCGTCTTGATCAATTAATAAAATACAGTAAGCACCCACAATTCTTTTTAAAGCAATCCTTAAAGCTTCTTCTAAATCACATTTATTATTGTCTTGAATATCTTGAATAAAATTTAATAAGACTTCTGTATCGGTATCGCTTTTAAAACTATAGCCCTTTAATATCAATTCTTTTTTAATGGGTGCATAGTTTTCAATAATACCATTGTGTAACATGGCCAAGCGTCCGTTATTAGATAAATGGGGATGCGCATTTCTATCTGAAGGCTCACCATGTGTAGCCCAACGTGTATGGCCAATAGCAATATGTGAATGCATATTTTTACCAAGTACGGCTTCTTCTAATTCAGCAACCTTTCCTTTTTTCTTATGCACCTGTAATTTTCCATCTTGGATAATGGCCACACCAGTGCTATCGTAACCACGGTATTCTAAGCGTCTTAAACCTTTAATAACGATGGGGTATGCCTCCGCTTTTCCTATATATCCTACTATGCCACACATATATTAATAATTTGGGTAATTGTTCAAAATTTATGCGAAATTAGACTTTAAATATTTAATGGATGTTAGCTTTGAAAACTTTTGACTTTACGAAGGAAATTATTTTAGAAAATGAACGTGTGTTATTAAGGCCTTTGGCACTAAGCGATCTCTCATTACTAGCGTATTATGTTGAAGAAGAACCCGATTTGTGGAAATATTCGTTAGCAGCTATTAATAATAGTACAGACTTAGAAAACTATATTCAAACGGCCATGGAGGCAAGAGGGCATGAAACCGCCTATGCATTTATTGTATTTGATAAATTATTAAATGAATATGTGGGCTGCACTCGATTTTATGATATACAGTTAGCTTTTCAAACTACACAAATTGGGTATACTTGGTACAGTAAAAAATGCTGGGGAACGAAACTCAATGAAAATTGTAAATATTTATTACTAGAATTTGCCTTTGATCAAATGGGTTTGGAGAGAGTAGAGTTTAGAGCTGATAATAATAATAAAAGAAGTATTGCCGCTATGCAAAAAATTGGATGTACTATAGAAGGTGTATTAAGAAATCATTTACCCATACCCACTGGTAAAAGAAGAGACTCCATTGTGCTTAGTATTTTAAAAGAACAGTGGGATGCTTCGTTGAAGCAAGCATTAGTAGCTCAATTAAAAGCTTAATTAAAAAAATAATTAAAGTAATGTGCCTTGTAAGAACAAGTAAGCCAGGCTAAAATAAATAAGTATAGCAGTTACGTCCACTAAAGTAGCAACGAAAGGTGCAGAAGATACAGCAGGGTCAGCGCCTAATCTTTTAAGTACAATGGGTAACATAGATCCTGTAATGGTTCCCAAAATAACCACGCCTAAAATAGTGAAGCCAATGGTTATTCCAATTAAAAACCAATGAAGACCATAAAAACCTGGCATAATCATATGCCATACAGCAACTCTAAAAAATCCAAGTATACCTAATAAAATACCTAATAAAAAACCACCAATAATTTCTCTTCTTAATATTTTCCACCAATCGTCAATGGTAATTTCGCCAACGGCCATTGCTTGTATAATAAGTGTCGAAGATTGTGATCCAGAATTACCACCAGTAGAAAGTATCAATGGAATAAAACTTGCTAGCACTAAAACCTTTGCTAGCTCGTCTTCAAAATAACCCATGGCAGTGGCTGTAAATAATTCTCCAATAAATAAAACAACCAACCAAGTAATTCTTTTTTTGAAGAGTTTCAATATTGAAATATCTAAGTATGGTTCATTCAATGCTTCCATACCACCCATTTTCTGCATATCCTCGCTAAACTCTTCATTCGTTACCCATAAGATATCATCAATGGTTACAATACCCAATAAAACATCGTTGTCATCTACAACAGGAATGGCTGTTCGGTTATTCATTTTAAATACCTGACTGGCATGTTCCTGATCATCATATACATTTAAGGCTACAAAACGGCCATCAATAATTTCTGAAATAATATCATCCGGTTTGGCCAATAGTAAATCTCTAATTCTGATATCATCTACCAACCCACCTTTCTCATCAATGATATAAATAACATCAATGGTTTCATAATTTTTGCCATACTTGCGTATGTTATCTAAAACTTGGGCAACTGTATAATGCGGGTACACATAAACATAGTCGGGCGTCATCAAACGGCCCACACTATCCTCAGGATAACCTAAAAGAGATAAAGTAATTTTTCTTTCTTCTGGGTCTAATAATTTAATTAAATCGCGAATGGCCGCCTTAGGTAATTCTTCTAAGAAGTCGGTACGGTCATCGGGAGGAAGCTCATTTAAGATTTTAGCCGTTTTGCGCGCAGGTAATTCTTTAATGATATCTTTTTGCTGATTAATGTCAAGTATTTTAAATACACTTACAGCTCTGTGCACAGTCATGTTGTCAACAATAGTAGCCTCGTTTTCGGGAAACTCATTGACTAGTTCCACTACGTCGCTAATATTTTGTTCATCTAGAAATTCTTTTAATAGATGCATGTCGCCCTTGGACAAAATGTCCAAGAAAACTTCGGATAAATTAATTTCTGGTGTTTCTAATTCAACTGACATGGGTGCAAGGTAAGAAAAATACTAAAGTATGCCCTATATTTATACTATGATTCTTCCCTTTTTAACCATTGCACCATCTCCTAGTAGGGGTCGTGGTGTATTTACGACCGAAGCCATTGCGATGGGCACTACCATTGAAATAGCGCCTGTCATTGTATTTGATCCCACACAGCGAATTAAATTGGAAGAAACATTATTGTATGATTATATTTTTGAATGGGGTGAGGATGATAAAAGTGCGGCTGTGGCTTTAGGATATGTGTCTATATATAATCATACTATTATAGCCAATTGCAGATACGATATGGATTTCGAATTCGAAACGATGTCCATCATCACCATTAGAGATATTAAGCAAGGCGAAGAATTATTTATTAATTATAATGCAGATGGGGAGGCAGATAAACCAGTATGGTTTGAGCAGCATTAATTAGGTGCTCTTAATAAAACAACAAACAAACTGGCATCGATAATTTAATAGATACACCAG